>JBDGPI010000112.1:9182-10141 GCA_042219765.1 Salsurabacterium abyssinicum (SeqCode) | reverse complement strand
AATTACCGCGCAAATCGGGAATGAGTTATTCCATCCCGATAGCGCATCTTGTCCGCAAGGATCGTTTGGCGTTATACTAATCTAGCATGTGATTTTTTTCACAAAGTCAGACAACACATCGTGGGAATGATTACTATGTCCGATATGGAATTAAACCTTTTCAAGTACGGATCACAATTGAAATCCGTGCCCGAAGAGTATCAGTCGATGGAATCCTCGGAGATCAAGGATAAGATTCGATCCATCAAAGATGAACTCGAGGATAACCTTATTCTCTTAGGGCATAATTATCAACAGAAAGATGTTTTTGAAGTCTGTGATTTCACGGGCGATTCCTACAAACTCTCCAAAAAGGCTGCCGAACTTACCGATCGAGAACACATAGTTTTCTGTGGAGTTTCCTTTATGGCGGAAAGCGCCGATATTTTAACCGCCGAGCATCAATCCGTTATTTTACCAAGTATGGCCGCCGCCTGTCCGATGGCCGGAATGGCCGAAATGGTTCAGGTTGAGCAGGCCTGGGATAATTTAACCGACCAGGTTCCCGAAGACGAGGTCATCCCTGTCACCTACATGAATTCTTACGCTGATCTCAAAGCCTTCTGTGCCCGCAAGGGTGGTACCGTCTGCACCAGTTCAAATGCCGAAACCATATTCCAGTGGGCCTTTGACCAGGGAAAGAAAATTTTCTTCTTCCCGGACGAACACCTCGGGAGAAATGTGGCAACTTTCCTCGACGTACCGGATCGCGAGCAGCCCTTATGGAACCCCTGGGCCGGTGGTTCAGGGGGTCTGACAGGTGACCAAATAAAGGACGGTCGAGTCTACCTCTGGGCCGGTAACTGTCAGGTCCATCAACGATTTAGCGTTGAGGACGTCGAAACCATGCGATCCGACCACGATGATCTGAACGTTATCGTACATCCTGAGTGTCAACGTGACGTCGTTCGAGCCGCCGA
>JBDGPI010000112.1:0-9172 GCA_042219765.1 Salsurabacterium abyssinicum (SeqCode) | reverse complement strand
TGAAGAAGCGGAACCGGGGTCCACCTGGGCTGTCGGAACCGAATTTAACCTTGTGGACCACCTTGACAGACGCCACGAAGATAAAACTGTACTCCCCCTTGGGTGTGAGGAATGCATCGACTGCAACGCCATGGCTCAAATTAGCCCGGCTTACCTTCTCTGGACCCTTGAAGAACTCCGGGACGGTAACCCTATCAACGTTATTTCCGTCGACGATGAATCGTCTCGCCTGGCCCGGGAAGCGCTGGATCGCATGATCGACCTAACATCCGGCCAGAAATCGTCCGCAGCGGTCGCTTAATCCCATGCAAGCTTACTCACTAACCGTACTTGGCACGGACTTCATCGGATTAAGTCTCGCCCAGACCTTCGTCCAGGAACACGATCCAGAGGAAATTGCGGTCGTCGGTTCCCCCGCCAGTGACGATCAGGTCAAGACACTTGAGCATCTCTTTAATTCGTCGGACGATTCCGTCGATCTGACGCGTTTTCCCGAAGCGTTCCAGGGGGATCAGGACGTCCGGACAATGATCCAGAAAACCAACGAATCCCTGGCCAGCCAGGCAGGATTCTTCGGTGGTCAGCTCGTGGACCTTGAACTCAACGGGGATGGTGTAACGCTACTCGTTCGTACACAGGAGGGCTTATCCAACCTCCATACGCGCTACGTCATCGCCACCGCTCCCCCGGTACTGGATGTAGTTTCCAACGGGGCCAACCTTCCCGGTGTGGATTCAACCCCGGCGGGTCTAATCATTGATCGTACTAACCTCTCGTTAAATAGTTCCACCGATTACGTAACATTCGGGGCGACCGATGACGAATTAATCTGGGACGTTGATTTTGGCTTCGAAACCCTTGAAAACGGAACCACCTCCAACATGAAATTCTTCATCTGCGGCCAGCTTGGATCCGGACCGACAAGCACCGAAACGCTGAGTGGCCTTGCCTCCGGTTTTGATAGTTTACCCGAACCCACCTCTCATTTTTCCAGGTCGTTCGAAACCGATGAATGGGAGGACGCCGACCTTCCTGAGGGTTTCGTGGATACGAAGACCGAGACGCTCCGGTCCTTAATGAGTCAGGTTATCGATTCATCCGGCAACCGGGATCAGCTCATTCAAAAGCTGGAGGGGGTAGCCGGGGAAATTGATTCGTATTCGCGCTTTCGCTCGGATCCGGATCTGCAACGACTCCGCTGGAAAACGCTTACTGCTATGAATTACGCTCAAGTGTTCCTCTCGACCGACTCTAAAGTTAGTGCCTGAAACCCACACATCCGCCGGGATTATTCCCCTGGACGGCCAATCAAACCCCAATTATCTATTACTAAAGTATCCTCAGGGGCACTGGGGTTTCCCTAAAGGTCACCTTGAGGATGATGACGCTTCGCTCTGGGACGGCGCAGTACGAGAACTCAAGGAGGAAACCAATCTCGAACTACAGCAACGGTTCGAGGAGTTCCGCTCCGTACTGGACTACTGGTTCACCCAGGACAATCGGCGGCACCATAAAACGGTTTATTTTTTCGCGGGAACTGTTTCAAACAGGGAGGTTACCCTCTCCCACGAACACACTGACTACTGCTGGATGAATGCGGATCAAACACTCGAAAAAATAACCTACGATAACGAAAAAAACCTTTTTCGGGACTGGTTGAATTACTACCAAAAACGGAATACTGACCGCTCGCAAACTAATGATTAAGGAGGACAGCAATGAAGACGCTGCTCTGGGATGTTGACACACAGAAGGATTTTATAGAGGAGGACGGTCGGCTTGCCGTCGACGGAGCCGATTCCATTCGTGAAAATCTGAAGAAAATTACCGAACACGGTCGGAAAGAGGACTTACGCATCTGGGGGTCCGCCGACTACCACACACCTCAGGACGAAGAAATTTCCGACGACCCCGACTTAAAAGAAACGTTTCCGCCACACTGTCTGAAAGACACCGACGGGTGGAAGCGGATTCCCGAAACAAAACCCGAGGATCCCTTGTGGATCGATTCCGATCCGCTCGAGGCCGGAGACCTCGAGCAAAGACTCAAGGATCAGAACAGTGAAATTTACTTCAGAAAACAAAATTTTGACGTGTTCTCTAACCCTAACCTCGACAAGGCCCTGGATCAGATTGACGCTTTTCAGGTTGCTATTTACGGCGTAACACTGGATGTTTGTGTTAACTACGCCGTTGAGGGATTCCTCGAACGGGATTACCAGGTAACTGTCATTGAGGACGCCACGCGTGCAATCGATGAAGTTAAACGAGAGGACCTTCTCTTCAACTGGAAGAACCTGGGTGCTCAGGTGATTGGAACTGAAGAGGCGCTCAGCGGCTACATTCTCTGATATTAATTCAATCCCTGCGATTACGGACAGTTCCCCGGAACAGTTAAATTCCTCGGTTACCCCGTCACGGTTCCTTCTCGTAAACCTTTACCCCCAATCTGTTTACTAGATGAAAATTAATGACCCCTGACACCCAGCCGACATTTCCCAGGACACTGATTGTCTCACTGCTTGTAGCCGGGCTGTACGTAGGGATCCACTACATACCGTATCGATCTATTTACGTGATTTTAAACGACGATTACCACAACGTAATTCCGGTGATTAACGTCCTGGCCGAGCCCCGGCTCTACTCCAGTAGCACTCTGGTACGGATTCTCAAAGAAATCCATCTGACATCATCACCGTTTTACTATTTTGGGCTTGCCTACCCCCTCGCACAATTCCTTCACGCGAGCACAGTCATGAAGTTACTGGGATTCGTCGCCTGTCTCTGGTTGTTTTATTTCGCCGGGTTCCGCTGGCGGAACCCGGGGGACGTAGTACGCGCCTTTTTTCTTCTTTTGATAGCCCTTCACGCCACTCCCTTCTCGATAATGGAAGGCAACCGGCGATCCTTTCGAGCCGTTTTTTACGTGGGATTACTCTGGAGTGAGGAAAGAAACTCATTTACCTCCTACCTTATCCTTCTTGCGGCAGCTACCGGAATTTATCCCCCCGCAGCCGTCGTGCTCTTAGGCTATCGATGGGTTGACCACGGACTTCAATCCTACCGTAACGGAACGAAGATTACCGACGGTCTCCTTAAACCCTTTTTAAGTCTGGGGGTCTTTACTCTCTGTTTTAGTCCCTACCTCTGGAGCAAGCTGGCCTTTGAAGTGGAGTTCACTAACTCGATCAGCAAACTGAATTATTCGTGGATTTCTTTTCGTGAAGGGTTTGAATATTTTGTTTACGGGAACGGCAACTCCCAGTTCATCACTGCTTCCGTCACGTTGTCCCTACTAGGCCTGTTGTGTCTGGGGCAAATCCTGTTACTTGGACTGAATGACATCAGGATTCGGCAGTTTTTCCCGTCTCTGATCCTCACGTGTGTCCTGCTCTGGGGAAGCGCACATTTAACCTATCCGCTGCTTTATCAACCAAGCCGTTACGCCCTCCCGGTCTTTCTCATCGTGGCAGGCATCTTCTTTCTGGATAATCTCACTCGGCTGCTAAAGTATTTTAGAAATTTGGATGCTGAGGTGGCCGGCACCGCGGGTGGAATCGTTGCAATTATTCTTTTTGGGTCCCTCTATTATCCTCACTGTCTGACAGACTGCACTCAACCTTACAGGAACAGTCAATTCAAAGAACTCTATAGAACGGTCGAAAGGACACCAGCAAATACGGCGGTGGTAGGTCCACCACAGTGGATGGATTCCGTTCTGGCATTCGGTAAAAGAAGAACGTTCTTCAACCTCGAACTTAGTGATATCCCGATGGTCTGTTCGCGCATCAGGCGGTTCACACGCTCCTACTTTTCGTCAGATGCAAAGGATATGCTCAATTTCATGCAAACTCGTGACCTTGATCTCCTGCTTGTGGATCGTCATGTCTTTGAAGGTCATTGGTATACTTCCTGTGGATTGAATATTAATCAATTTGAGAGCCCGGCCCTCAACCGTACCTACGACCAATCACTCTGGAACTGGAAGGACAAACTTTTCTTACTGACAAGAAAACAGCTACGAAAACAGACTTAAGAACCAGACCAACGACGCCATCGTTGAGAAGCGGGAACTAATTTAATACCGAAAGATCGACACTCATCAAGATTTTATTCTCCGGAAAGTGGTAACTTGAAGATGCCCTCCGACAGACAGGATTGGAGGTGAGCACCAGCGGTGGTTATCCCGGGGTTAGCTGGGCCGTAATTTTGAGGGGAAACTTACTTTATCAGTTTGATCGAGTACCGGCCGGGCCCGGTAAGAATCAAGGACACTGCCATACTTAAAAGGGCCGCCTGGAACTCCACGGCATCTCCCTGAGGAAGGTGAACGGCAACAATCGCAAATGCCATGACAGTGGCTATTAAACTCGCCCCAAGCCGGGTCCAGTATCCAACAAATACGGCAAGTCCACCCACTAACTCCGCCAGCGTTACCACGACAGCCCAGAATAATGGTGACAGGAACGGCATAAACGACACCGTTTCAACAAGCGACCAGGACTGACCAGTGGCAACCCATTTCAACAAACTCTGGAATTTCAGCCATCCGTGCTTTATAAAAATTACTCCCAGCGTTAACCGAATAACCGTAGGAGCCCACCTGTCAAATTTTTTCAACCATAATCACACTCTTTTTGAAAAATTTCAGTTTACATTGTACATGCTAATTCAAAATTCAACCGAGACAATCCCTTTTGTTATGTCCTTTCAAGGTCTAGTCCGAATTCAAGGAAACAAACCCAGGGGTAACTTTCCGTTGCTGGGGTTACGTGCCCCCTGGTGATAAACGGTAAAATCACTAAACCATTGCATCACGTTATGGAGAGGTATTAAATCAACTCAGTCAATTATGATCCTTCACTCGATGTCTTCCGGGAAACGTTTTTTCACTTCGGGGTAAGATGTCATCATTTAGTATGAAGGTGGTGTCCCGACGGAGGTAGCCAGCACGTCCTCCTCATAGAGATGATTTTAATTGACGTGAGTCTTACAATGCTTGGTTCCACATCCCTTAACGTTAAATTAAGGATCTAACTTAGGGTCAATTTCCCGTACTACCGCCACTTAACAGTCATTTTTTCATTGTCACTCTCAAAAAAACGAAAGAGACCGTCCAACTATCCATCTGAAATTAATTATCCTCCGGAGGATAACAGTATGACTCTCTCAGGTAGAGCCACCCCCGACGGCACAGCCCGGTATATTCAAAAGCTGCAGACTGATCTCAGCGAAAACCACTTTCGTAGTCACCGTAACTTAAACATTTCATCCCTGGGCCTTGGAACCTATCTGGGGGAAGCAACCGAGGATCATGATAGCGCCTACGAGAACGCAGCAATTCAGGCTGTTCGTACTGGATTAAATCACCTTGATACAGCAATTAACTACCGGTACCAGCGAAGTGAGAGGTCCATCGGTCGGGCCCTGGAAAGTCTTATCGAGGACGGAGACTTTTCGCGGGATGAGATTATCGTTGCCACGAAAGCAGGGTTCGTTCCGTTCGACTCCGCGGAACCAGACGATCCCATGGATTACATTCGGACCGAGTTCATCGAACCGGGCGTGGTCTCACCCCATGATTTCACCCGGAGCGGTCACTGTTTAAAACCCGACTACCTCGAGCATCAGCTTAACAAAAGCCTGGACAACCTTGGACTTGAAACCGTCGATGTTTTTTACATTCACAACCCCGAAACCCAGTTGAACGAAAACAGCTACGAGGACTTTCTCAACGATCTGGAAGTCGCCTTTGAACGGCTTGAAGAACTCACCGACGACAATCTACTATCGACCTATGGAATTGCCACCTGGGACGGACTCCGAGTGGACCCGGAGGACGATCAATACCTAAAACTCTCGGATGTTGTTCAATGTGCCCGAAATGCGGGAGGGGAGGATCATTCCTTTCAGGCAGTACAGCTACCCTTTAACCTTGGAATGTCGGAAGCTTTAACGAAAGGTAACCAGCCCCTCGATGATGATTCCTTAACACCCCTCGAAGCGTGCCGTCAGCTTAACCTGATGACGGTCACGTCAGCATCGCTTTTACAGGGGCGTCTTGCCAATCACTTACCCGATGAAATAAAGGAGGATCTTGACGAATTCGATAGCAACGCACTTCGAGCACTTCAGTTCACCCGCTCAGCCCCGGGAGTTACGTCAGCACTTGTTGGTATGAAATCACCCGAACACCTGGAGGAAAATCTATCACTGGCCAGGGAGGCTCCATTTTCGTCCTCGGAATTTACCAATCGTTTTCTTCGGGAGGTGGCCGAATAGAGTTGGACCGGACTTTTGGATATCGTTAGCTTACGTTATTACAGCAGGCGTGAAAAATCGTCCGATTACTGTTTCTTGGCGTGTTTTTCTTTTTTAACGAAGGGTGCATCACAATATCATTTCATTTGGCTAAAATACTTACTCAATTTTTGACTTACAGGCTCGCAAGGACTGAAACTATATGCCCAGAACCAGGTTAGGTATTGATTTTGGAACATCTCAGATCAAGGCGATACGAGTAAGCACGAGCGGTCAAACAAAATCGATTGAAACCATTCCCATGCCGACCAAGACCGAGGAATCAAGAATCACTCATCCCCCGGAGACACTTCTGAAAAGAATAAAGGACATTCCGGATCGATTCGATTTAACCGGTCCCTGGGACGCCGCAATTGCAAGTCAACGGTCGACGTTCATTCTCTGGCATGCCGAACGGGGCAATATTCTGACCCCTTTAATAAGCTGGCGGGACCGTAGAGGCGCTCAATGGATTCAGAACCTTTCGTCCGATCAGTTCGACAAAATTCAGGACGTTACCGGTTTGCGTCCGGAGGCCGGGTACCCTCTTTCAAAACTCAGGTGGATACTCGAGGATAACGAAAAAATACGTAACTGGGCGGAGGATGGTCTTGTCAACTACGGTAGCCTGGACACCTGGCTAACCTGGGTTGCCAGCAACGGAAACTTCAATGGGATGGTTCCAACACAAGCGTCCCGGACCCTTCTGTTTGATCCGGTTGAACAGCAATGGAGTCGGGACCTAATGCAAGAATTTGACATACCCCCGGCCCTCTTCCCTGACATCGTCGATGAGTTTCCGGATGCCATTCCGGCCGATGGGCTCTGGGAGAATGCACGGATTGTCTCCCTTATCGGTGATCAACCCGCGGCAACAATCGGTGGACAACCACCGCCGTACGAACAGACCCGTGTCACCCTTGGAACCGCCGGTTTTGTGTCCGAGGCCGCCTCCCCTGACGACTGTCCCGATCGACTCACACTGGGATTCACTCCCACCAAAACCGGTCAAATTTATCAGTCCGAGGGGGTCGTACTTTCGGCAGGCCGGGCCGTTGACTGGCTCATCCGAGTTCTTGGAATCAACTACGAAACCTTTGAGCAGTGGCTCAAACCCCCATGGCCCGAGGATATCCCGCTCTGGTGCTCTTCGTTCAACGGTGTGGGAGCACCATTCTGGCAGGATCGTGAGGCCACTCTGGACTTCCTAAATGAATCGACCTCGACCAAACAGATCTGCCTTGGCCTTGCCGCCAGTATTTTACTCCGGGTAAAGGATATTATTGATTATCTGCCGGAGAATTCTCAGCGGCGCCTCCTTGTTGACGGCGGCCTGACGTCGATTGATTACTTACCGACTATAGCTGCTTCAATCTGGGATCTACCAACTGCCCGAACCCTTACCCCTCACCTTACCTGCCGGGGGGCTTTAATTGCTTCACACTGGCGCAGCAATTATTTCTCCGGGGATCCATGGGAAAATTTAAACGCCGAAATTGTCATTCCAAACAGTGACTTACCATCACAACGCTGGCAAAATGAGTGGAAGGACGGCCTTCGACAATGGAACCTGACGACGGATTAGAAATCATTGCACACAGGGGTTTACACCATAAGCCTGAAGTACGTGAGAACTCCAGAGAGGCTATTACCGGAGCCCTGGATTCAAGTGTGGCGGGAATTGAAGTTGACCTTCAGCTTCTTGGTGACGGTACGCTGGTTCTATTTCACGACGACAGCATAAAAACCTCCAGTTACTATCCCCTGAGTTCGTTAACGTACTCCCAGTTTCGAAGTCTTGTTGATTTTGACCCCTTAAGGCTCGAGGACCTTCTGGAATTGGACTGGAAGGGAAAACGTATGATTCTGGAATGCAAACCCAACCGAAATCACGTTTCCCTCGTCCGACGGCTTTTGCTCTCTCTTCCAAACCCCGATTCCTCCCTTCCGTTGATGCTATCATCTTACGATCCGGATATTCTTACACGACTAGCCGCCCGCACAGAACATAATCTTGCTCCCGTAATTAGTTCTTTTTCGGGACGGATAACTCGCTTACTGAAGTCAAATCGCTGGTCCGAGTACCACCTGGACTCGGCTCTGATCGATAATCCCATGACCTCCCAACTCGTCTCCGAGGACGACGTTATCCTCTGGACTATTAACGATACCTCCGGTCTTGAACAACTTGAAAGACTCGGAATCAAAGGCATAATGTCAGACAATCCTGATGCCTTTTGACGTTTCGATCTACCCATAGAAGCTCCAAACACTTTTCGAAAGGGCGATACTACGATGGTTACGGACAT
Organism: Salsurabacterium abyssinicum (SeqCode); assembly: GCA_042219765.1. Lineage (GTDB taxonomy): Bacteria > T1Sed10-126 > T1Sed10-126 > T1Sed10-126 > CAZEBV01 > JBDGPI01. The sequence goes on along the minus strand of JBDGPI010000112.1, from coordinate 563 downwards.
CGAATCACTGCAGGATCGATCACTGAATGGCACGGAGTGGGAAAAAGAGGACCTTTTTGCGATTTTGCGGTGGGACGAAGATGATCTTGACACGCTAATTGACGGCGCTTACGAGGTTCGTAAGGAACATTTCGACAAAGACATTCGCCTGAAATTCTTGATGAATGCTAAAAGTGGGCTTTGTCCCGAGGATTGTAATTACTGCAGTCAATCAAAAGACGCCGATTCCGAAATTGAAAAGTACAGCTGGCGTTCCAAGGAAGAACTCCTTGAAGGGGCCGAGGAAGCCGCTCAGATGGATTCCTCCCGTTATTGCATTGTTGCAAGCGGACGAGGACCCAGCGATCAGGAAATAACTTTTCTCGAAGAAGCCATTCCGGAAATTAAGGAAAAATACGATCTGGAGCTTTGTCTCTCACTTGGACTTCTAACGGAGGAACACGCCTTTCGCCTCGCCGACGCCGGGGTCGATATCATCAACCACAACCTCAATACCAGCCCCGACTACTACGAGGAAATCTGTTCAACTCACACCTTTGAAGACAGAGTCGATACCCTTGAAA
>JBDGPI010000111.1:13550-16120 GCA_042219765.1 Salsurabacterium abyssinicum (SeqCode) | reverse complement strand
CCGAGTTTCTCCAGACGATTGAGGATCTCCTTCTCCCGCCCGGGGACGTACAGGTTCCCGGAAGACGAGCCTGAGGGAGGAGGGCGGAAATTCTCCACTCCCGAGTTTCTCCAGACGATTGAGGATCTCCTTCTCCCGCCCGGGGACGTACAGGTCCAGTCCCTTTTCGTGCTTTATTTCACCAATCTCCTTCACGATCTGGGCCCGCTCGTCCAGCGTCTTGACGAGCTTTCGGTCGATGGCGTCGATTTTCTCCCGCAGTTCATCCAGCGAATCAGTCATGGCAGTATCACTCGTTTATTAGCGATTCAATTTCGTCTTCGTCGGGTAGATCATTAAGGGAGTTTAAACCAAAGTAATCCAGGAATCGGTCTGTCGTGGAGTATTCAATGGGACGACCAATTTCGTCACGCCGTCCGCTGATCCGGATAAAATTCTTTTCGAGTAGAGTATTCAGGACGGACTGGCAATTCACGCCCCGAATCGCCTCGGCCTCGGAGCGAGTGATCGGCTGATGGTAGGCCACGATCACGAGCGTCTCAATAGCGGCGTCCGACAGCCGGGCAAGTGTCTGCTCCCCGAAGAGCTTCTTCAGGAAGGGATAGTGCCTGGAACGGGTGGTCATCTTGAAGCCACCGGCTACTTTGATCAACTGAAATCCACGGCCGGACTCGTCGTACTCCTGCTTTAGTTCCTTGAGCATACTCCGGATACGTCGACCGTCGTAATCGAAGAACTCACTCATGTCAGCCGCCGTCATGGGTTCCGTGCTCACCATCAACGCGGCCTCGAGGTAAGCTTTAACCTCCTCGGGCTCGAGGTCGTCCGGTATTTCGTCCTCCTCGGCCTCACCGTTACTGCCAAACTCACTGCTGATCGATGCCTCAAGGGTATTTTCCATTTCGGAATCATCCATAATTCAGGACGCCTCGTCGAGGTATTCGGGATGGAGAACTTCTATATGACCACCGGAAACAGGCTGTAAAAGTCTCAAATCATCCTGTTTCACGAGCTGCAAAATTGCCAGGAACGTTACTATGACCTCTTCCCGGCTCGGGGACGAACTGAGCAAATCAAGAAACGGGACTCGTTTCCGTTCCTCAATGACCTCGAGAATGTATTCCATCTGGTCGGCCGTCTCAAATTCGTTCGTCAGTTCGATGTCCGGAGCCTGACTCTCACGGGTCGTTTCGACGATCTTCTGAAAGGCCTGCATAAGTTCGTAAAGTGTGACTTCACGGTACTTTGTTTCACCGGCCGTCACACTGTCCGGAAGGGAATCAGGGGTACTCTCATAAAGCTGAGCACGGTGTTTCGCCTTCGATTTAAGTTGATCGGATACCACCTGATAAAACTGCTGGGACTCCCGGTCGGCGTCCTGAACCTCCTCGGTCTCGTCCGGGTCGTCGTCACCGGGAAGTAACAGACGGGTCTTGATCCGAACCAGTTCCGAAAAAACAAGCAGGTAACGGGATACCCGATTTACGGAGCTCCCCTCGTTAAGTGAAAGGTACCGGGAAAAATCATCGATCAACACCGACAGATCAATTTTCGACAGGGGAACGTCCTGGGACCGGGACGACTCCAGGAGGGCCTGGAGGGGCCCTTTGAATTCAGTATGGAAAACCTGGTAATCGAGTTTCATCCTGAGACCCTTTCTACGACGGTTATGCGGACGGTTCTTCCCGAGCCTGAATCAGACGTTCCTTGTTCTCCTCAAAGTACTCCCGGAGTTCCGATTGGGAATCAACATCATGATCGAGCTGATATTTGAAAAGTTCATCCAGGATTTGTCCCATTTCGGGTCCTGGTTCTATCCCCCATTTCTGAAGCTCGTCGCCCGTAACAAGTGGTGACCTGTTCTCGTACTGGTCGAGGTAGTCCTTTATTTTTCTCCGGACTGTATCCGGTTCCATAATCAGGCGTGCGACAAGAACTTCCCTGTGATCGATGTCAGTCAAACTACCGTAAACCTCGGAGGGTTGATCGGCCTCCTTCAGGTCGGACCGTTTTGAGGCGAAGTGAGCATTCTGCCTCAGGATTTCCGCTGCCTGACGCCGAAAGTTCAACCGATCGATCAACTGGTTGACTTCATCGGGTCCAAGCGGTTCGCACAGAATACAATAATAAATCATTTCGGGCGCATTAATAGAAAACTCCTTAACCCGATCGTCAACCTGACCAAACCAGTGTTTCATTTCGACCCTGGGCATCAGGTCGTCCTGGAGTTCCTCAAGCACTCCAAAGTCAAAGAGACGTTTCAGAATCGTCCAGGTTTTGGGCTCCTCAAAGATTAACTCGAGTTCCTGGCGAATTCTATCGCCACTGACGGACTCGAGGGGATTGTCGCTGACGGCGTTTTTCAGGTGAAATAAAGTTTTCTCCTCTATCTCAAACCCGAAGCGTTCGGTAAATCGCAACGCCCGGAAGATCCGGGTAGGATCGTCAACGAAACTCATCGCGTAGAGTATTCTTACTTTCCCGTGCTCAAGATCCTCGCGACCACCGTAGATATCGACGAGGTCACCAAATTCATCCGGGCTTAACTGCAGGGCCATGGCATTTATGGT
>JBDGPI010000111.1:8594-13540 GCA_042219765.1 Salsurabacterium abyssinicum (SeqCode) | reverse complement strand
TCCTGCACCAGGGAAACCTGCTCCACCTCGACCTCGGGAAGAGCCGCCGGGTGGGTATAGTATTCGCTCCGGGCCGTCGCCAGATCAACCCGGTCGCCATCGGGGAGCGTCACCACGGCCGTCTGGAACTCCTCGTGAGTCGAGATGTCTCCCCCCTCCCGCTCAATCAGTTCCTCGCCGAACCGGATGGCGTTCTCCTCGAGGATAAAATCAAAGTCCTTGGTCCTCTCGCCAAGCAGGATGTCTCGAACACATCCTCCGACAAGATAGAGTGAGTCGCCGAGCCGAGAGGCCATCCGCCCCCAGTTTTTTACCCGGCGGAACCATTTGTCGGGAAGTGTCTCCTCCATCAGTTGGGTTACGTTTTCCGATTCCACAGGGGTCGAATAAGGGGATCCTTCACCGAGAAGATCGGCCTGGGACCGCTGTGACTGGTGAAGGGTTCGAATAATATCCGTGCGGGTCACAATCCCAATTAATTGGTTGTTCTCAAGAACCGGTAAACGACCGATCTGCTCGTTGCTGAGGATCATTTGCAACCGTTCCAGGCTGGTGTCAGGATCCACGGTGACGACGTCCGGAGTCATGAATCCTTTGACGGGGGCATGTGTGAGGTCATGCTTGACGGCCTTGCTTACGTCGGTTCTCGTGATTATGCCCACTAATTCATTGTTCTCGTCAGTAATGGGTAGCCCACGGTGGTCGAGTCGTAACATTATCCGCTGGGCTTCCTCAACGTCGAGGTCGGGGCGTATGGAGTGGACGGGGGTACTCATGATGTCACGGGCAACGAGTTTTGGTTTTAACTGCTGGTTGAACACCTGGAGTAGAGCCTGTTCGGACTCTTCCATCGTCACCCCGGAAAGCGTGGCGGACGCAGCCCGGCTGTGTCCACCGCCACCGAACTGCTCGGCTATCTTACTGACGTCAATATGGTCGTAACGGTTCCGAAAAACAACCTGAATCCGTTCGCCCATACCAACAATAAGACAGAGAAAATTAGAGTTTTCCGTGTCCTGGAGTTTGTGAGCAAGCAGGGCGACTTCCGGGACGTACTCGTCACGTTTAGCCGTTGCTATCGTAATTGGGACCTCGTTGATGGTCAGGTTCCGGCTTGCGTCAATTAGATCGTTCAGTAAATCCAACTGCTCCGGGGAAAGTGGTTTGTGGGAGAAATTCTGTACCACGTCCAGGTTTGCTCCATTCTCGAGGACAAACTGACCGGCGGCATAATCCCTGGCGGACGTGCTACCAAATTGCAGGCTGCCGGTTTCCTGGTGCAATCCCAGCAGAAAGAGCGTTGCGTCGGCGGGTTTCAGTCCAATACTTCGATCCCGGATAATTTCCACAAGGTAAGTAATCAGGGCGCCGACCGAATCGTAGTGAGCTTCGTCGGCGTCGATATCCGCCGATTCCCGTGAGTGGTGATCGTAGAGGATCACGGTCTCAGCATGATCGAGAGCCTCTGAGTAGGGGCCAAGCCGATCCCGTCGGTTGGTATCGACGACGATCATTGTCTCCACGTCGGAGGCCGAGTAATCGTTGACGGTATTAAAGGAATAATGATCACGAAAGAGGTTCAAAAACTCCCGGACCGGACCCTCGGCCGTGGGTTGAATGAACATTCGGGCCGATGGGTGAAGTTTTTGTGCGGCCACCATTGAGGCGACACAATCAAAATCGAGGTTCTCGTGTCCGACAATAATATCCATTACCGTTCCCGGATATCCTCCTCGAACCGCCCCGAAATCCACCCGAGGTAGGACGGGTCCGCGGGGTCCCTCGTCCTCCAGACTTCACCAAACTGAAGCCGGACGTCCCAGAGTCCCCGCAGGTAAACGCCGAATCCGCCTTTACGGACGGCCATGGCCCCGAGCTTGAACAGTTCCACGAAAGTCTTAAAAAACGCCAGTAAGAGGGGGAAGTTCCTCCAGATATACCAGAAAGTGTTTCGTGTGACGTAATAAATGAACCGGGCGTCCTCCCGGCGGGCAGAGCGATGGTGGTGGATAATCGACACTGACGGAAAATACCGGACCTCGGATCCACTCTGTAGAATTCTCAGGGCAAAGTCCCTTTCCTCCAGGTGCATAAAATACGGCTCCCAGAACCCTCCCACCCGCTCGAACATTTCTGGACGGATTGCGGCTCCACAGCCGATGAAAGTCGGACACTTGTATCCCTCTTTTAGAGTTCCTTCTCGATCCCACTTAAACCAGGGATCCTCACGGCCCTCGCCGTCAATCAAGCGAAAACCGGCCGCACCAAGATTATTGTTATTCTCGAACTTCTCGGCGATCCGTGTCAGGGTGGTTGGCGATGGAAGTTCACTGTCGTCGTCGAGGCTGACAATCAAATCCCCCTCCGCCCTGTCGGCCCCGAGGTTACGCGCCGCTATACCCTGATTCTCCTCAAGACCGATGTAATCGATATCGTCGTATTCCTCACGGATCATGGTCGAGGTTCCGTCGGTACTATTGTTGTCGACGACTATAATCTGAACCGCGGGAAAATCCTGTCTTTCCACCGAATCGAGACAGACCTTAAGCTCGTCCCGGCGGTTGTAGGTCAGGATCAGGGTGGTAATCCGGTTAATTGAGCGTTCGGAAAGAGACATAGTCGGATCCCGGCCGGCGGTACAGAAAATGATGAAACTGGCTTCTGAACTGTCGGTGCTCCCGAAGTCGATCCGGAGCCGATTTATCATGCCCTCGCCCGGATAATTCCGCACGGTACTGTAAAAGTAGCGTTCGTCCCCGCTGGGTTATTTTTGGCAACCCCAACAGGAACCGTATCTGATTTTTGGCGAGGTTCGTATCGTTCGAGTCGATTGTCCGTTTCACGAGGGGCAGGTAAGCAATTGGTTTTCGCTGTCGGTACCAGAGTGATACAAACGACGGAGGTTTCTTCTCCGGCGCCTCGGTAGCGGACCGGTCCGATGAATCCGATCGGGACAGGGTTAACAGTTTTCGCGGATCCATTTCGCGGTATTGTTCCCGGTGGCGTTTTGCTTGAACGGATTCTCCCCTGGCCTCAGAAATCCGTCCTGCCAGCAAATGATAGTAGGGGTCGAGTGCATTAATAGTGGTTGCACGCTCGAGCAAACGATCGGCCCGTTCAAGGTTCCCCTCCTCCGAGTGAGCGGTTGCCTTATGGGCAAGAGTGAAACCCGCAAGGTCATTCCACCAATTCAGTCGGGCTTCCGTGTAGTTCCGGGCATGAAATTCCTTCAGGCCGGCCTTAAAATCGGCGTCGGTTTTCCAGATAAGCCCCCCTGCCAGAACGGCGGGCACAGCCAGAACTGGAAACCAGGTTAACTGCCGTGATGGACGGGTCCGTCCTTTCAGGGCGACGCCCAGCAGAAGCACTGTCAGCAGCAAGACCCCCGGAATCCAGATCATCGTATCAACCAGTTCGTGGACTCCGACAAAGACAAACACCGGAGTGAATTCCCACCGAACGCTCCCGTCGACGTTCCAGAACGTTCCAAGGAGAATAAGAGTTCCGAGTAAACCAAACGAGGTCAACAACCAGAGGGGAAGTGAGTGGGGATGTCGTTGCCAGGTCCCGTCCAGGGAGACCTCCGGGTACAACAGACCGAAATTCCAGGGACCGGTACCAATAAAGGGAGCCTCCGCAACCAGTGCCAGAGACTCGTGCACGAGATCGATACGCTGATGGGTTGTAACACGTGCAATTGAGGAGGAAAAAAACACCAGCGAAACGAGCAGTAAAATAACAGCCGTCACGAAACCAACTCGGACAGGCATGCTTTGCCAGCTGATCTCAAATTTGTTTACAAGCGCCACGATCAGCACGGCCATGACTCCCAGGATTGCCCCTCGGGACCCTGACAGAACCAGCAAAAATACGAACGGGACCGAGGTTAACTTTGACGGCAGCGACCGTCCGGTTGCGAAGAGGCCCAGCCCGATCATCCCCAGAAACCGGGCAAGCACGTTGGGATTTCGAAAATCGACTGTCGGTAGCCGTGCCAGGCCGTAAACACCAAACAGGTTAAACTGCCGAACGTACTGGAACACAATAGACGCTAAAATTGCAGACCCAAGGGCCAATAAGGCAACAAAAGTGATCCGCATTGCATCGGTCCGATCGGTGAACGCGGCAGTGGTTCCAGCGAGAACAACAAGTATCAGGACGAAGGAATATTCAAAAGGATTCCAGAAGTAACCGGATGTAACGGCACTCCAGAGCGACACCAGAATCGCAATGGTCCCACCGATCAGCAGTGGTACATTGATCGATTCGTCACGGAGGTAATAGATCAGGGAAGCCAGCCCGAGACAGACCCCCAGTAGACCGTATTGAGAGGGATTCAGCAGCAATGGGTCGACGATAAGAAACAGTACAAGAAGACTCAGGGGGAGCAATGCAAAGATCCGTGCGATAATGGACCGTGAGGACACGGGCGTCAGCGGAGTCGGAGTAAGATTATTTGTAGACGGCGGAACTTAGCGCGGACTGGCGGTCCCCTCGGGCATCCTCTTCAACCGGATCCTGTAAGAGTTCTCGAAACTCGGGACCGAGTGCCACAAAGACTGCAATGACCGTCAGCATCATGACGGTCACGACCAGTCCGTACTCAATGGTCGACTGACCGGATTCGGACGGGTCCTGTTGCCGCTTGGATTCAGGCCGGTTCAATATAGAAAAGGACGTCGCCTTTACTGACCGGTTCCGCGTTTTCACAGCAGACCTGCTTGATCGTACCGGCGGTTTCCGATTCGATCTCGTTCATGAGCTTCATGGCCTCAATAATACAGACGGTCTGTCCCTCCTCGATTTCGTCACCAACTTCCACGAAGGGATCGGCGTCCGGGGCGGGGGCTTTGTAGAACGTCCCGACCATCGGGGAGTTAATTTCCACCCAGTCATCCTCGGAGGACTCCGAAGTGGTTTCACCCTCGCTCGTCTCAGTGGTCGGT
>JBDGPI010000111.1:6791-8584 GCA_042219765.1 Salsurabacterium abyssinicum (SeqCode) | reverse complement strand
GCTTCGGGAGCCGATGCCGCCACCGAACCGGAGGCAACCGACCGGTTCATACGGATACGGTAGGATTCGTTCTCCAGTTCGATCTCCTGCAGTTCACCATCTTCCAGTAGTTGGCCAAGTGAGTGAAACGTATTCCAGGGTATCAAGCCGTGATCGCTCCTTCTAAAGGAATATTTTCGGCGTAATCTGGTCTGTCAACGAGTCCATTGTCCAAAAAGTAACGGTAAATATCTTCCTTCAGTTTCGTCAACCCTGTCCCTTCGGTAGCCGATACGAAGTAGGCCTCGGGGAACCGCTCCTTGAAACGCTCGACAACGGGTTGATCGACCTGGTCAATTTTATTGAAGACGCGAAATTTATGAACCCCTTCGAGGTCCAGTTCCTTCAGGACGTCGTTAACGGTTTCAATTTTATCGTCCACACGGGTACTGGATACATCGATAAGGTGCATCAGGCAATCCGAGCGCCCGATCTCTTCCATGGTGGCCTTGAAGGCTTCCTGAAGTTTATCGGGCATGCGCTGGATAAACCCTACGGTATCCGTCATCAAAAAGTAACGGTCTCCCTCCAGGTGGACCCGCCGGGTCTTGGTATCCAGAGTCGCAAAGAGCTGGTTTTCCTTGCGGGTGTCCGTGGGTGAGAATGAATCAAGCAATGTCGTTTTACCCGCGTTGGTGTATCCGACCAGGCTCACCTCGGGGATGTGCTGGCGCCGCTTACGTTGAGTCCGGCGGTTTTCACGAATTTCCTCAATCTCGTCCTTCAACCGATGAATGCGTTCGCGTATGTCCCGTTCCTTAATGGTGCTTTTCTGTTCACCGGGGCCTCGTGTACCGATTCCGCCGCCAAGCCGGGCAAGCGCCCAACCCCAGCCGCGCTTCCTTGGTAGGTTATGTTGGAGCTGGGCGAGTTCAACCTGCAGTTTAGCGTCCCGTGACTGAGCCCGCTGAGCAAAGATTTCCAGAATCAAGTCAGTTCGATCGAGCACCTTAACCGGTATGCGGTCACTTAAAGCATTGTGTTGAGCGGGTTTGAGGGTCTCGTTAAAGACGAACATCTCGTATCCGTTGGCTTCGGCGCTCTCGGCAAGTTCCTCGACCTTCCCGCTTCCTACCAGGGTTCCCGGGTCGGGTTTGTTCCGTTCCTGTAAAATAACGTCCTCCATAGCAGCACCGGCAGTGGACACGAGGTGTCCAAGTTCCATTAATTCCTCCTCGAGTTCCTCACCGGTTACCCGCCAACCGTCGAGGGCAACGGCTGCCACGGAGTCAACACCTTCAAACCCGTTCGTGTCGATCGAGCTTATTTCCAAGGGCCGCAATCAACTCCTCGTGGTCGTGTTCAGGATGAAACCAATCGTCTACCGGAAATTTCTTGAACCAGCTCATCTGCTTGCGAGCGAGTTCCTTCGTACGGCTGTACATTGTATCTTTAATTTCGTCCTTGGTGAGTGACCCATCCAGGTACTGACTCACGGACCGAAATCCTATGGCCTGACGCAACGTTTTGGAGACATCCCACTCTTCCCTTAACGATTTTACTTCCTCAATTAATCCATCGTCTATCATACGATCAATTCGCCTGCGAATTCGCTCTTTTAGTTCGGACCGGGGCCGTTTTAGTCCAATCACCGTCGGATCAAGGTGTTCTCGTATGGTGTCCTGGCCGCTCGTCAATTCCGTCTTGGTGCGACCGGTTTCGTGGAAAATTTCCAGCGCACGGATAACCCGTTTCGTATCGTTGGGGTGGATGTTCTCGGCGGCCGTGGGATCAATTTCCTTTAACCGGTCGTG
>JBDGPI010000111.1:2003-6781 GCA_042219765.1 Salsurabacterium abyssinicum (SeqCode) | reverse complement strand
ATGTCACCCCCCCGGGAATTCGCAGTCTCCCGAAGTTCCTGTCGATACTCGGGGTTTTTGTCGGGCATTTCGTCCAGACCGTAAAGAAATGCCTTCAGGTACAACGCCGTCCCCCCGATGAGAACCGGGGTCAGGCCATTGTCGTTTGCCCGCCGGAGGGCCCGATCGGCAACAGCCAGGAACTCCTGTACGTCGTAGGTGTCCGAGGGATTCTTTTCGTTTATGCCGGTGTGCTTGACGGTGGCGAGTTGTTCGCTCCCGGGAGTGGCGGTCGCAATGTCAAAGCCCCGGTAAACCTGCATCGAGTCGGCCGAAATGACGTGCAACGGCGCCTCGGGAAAGGACGAATAAATCAGATTCGACTTCCCCACGGCCGTGGGACCAATAATTACCAGGCAGGATACGCGTTCCAAAATCTAATCGGTCACCTCAAGTTGATAACAGGATACCAAAATTACCGGGGCGGTTAAATCAACCACCCCTTCGCTAATGTTCCCGTTTGACAATTCTCTCGACCGCTTCAGCGACGGTATCAACGGTCATGTCAGGGGTTACGCCTTCGCCTTCGTTGATGCTCTCACTGTCGTTTTCCTTGCCTGTTCTGACCAGGACCGACGTGCATCCGGCTCTTTCTCCGGCCTCCACGTCGGAGAGCTTATCACCAATCACAAAGGAGGATTCAAGGTCCAGGTCCAGGTCGTCGGCGGCCTGAAGGATCATACCGGGCGACGGTTTGCGAAGGTCGCTGTCCCGGTCGTAAGCGTCAATTTTGGCGCCCTCCAGGTAGGGACAGTAATAAACTCCGTCCAGGGTTATTCCGTGTTCCTCTAAGTCCTCCTCAATACGGGAGTGAATTGCCTCGACGTCGTCCTCCGTCATGTATCCACGGGCCACCCCAGACTGGTTGGTAATCATGACAAGTCTAAACCCCTCTTCTTCAAGGGTCTTGAGGGCTTGAAAAACCCCCTCGTACCACTCTACGCCTTCCGGGGTATCAAGGTAGTTCTTGTCCTTGATCATCGTACCGTCACGGTCGAGTAAAATTGCTCGGTTCACACTGCTTCCTCCGTATTTGGGCTGAGATTTATCGGTCGGATGACTTGAACAATGATCTCATAAACGCAAAGCCAGTAGCTTGCCGAGTGACTTCAGTAAAAGGGACCAGTGAATTATAATCAGGCATCATCGCATGATCCCAACAGCAGCATCGCCCGAATATTCTAAGTTCTCAGTAGGTGAATTCCATGATTGTAGTGACTGGAGGAGCCGGCTTTATCGGCAGTGCGCTTGTCTGGGAGCTCAACCGCCGTGGCCACGAAGACATACTCGTCGTCGACCGCCTTTACGAAAGCGACAAATGGAAAAACTTGAGAAGAATTGATTTCCTTGACTACCTGGACAAGCAGGACTTCCTCGAGGCGGTCAAGGACGACCGTCTGGAGTATTCGCCCGACGTTGTTTTTCACCTCGGGGCAAGTAGTTCAACGACCGAGACCGATCTCGATTACCTCATGAAGAACAACTACGGCTACACCCGAGAGCTTGCGAAATGGTGTCTCGAGAACGGTAGCCGGTTTATCTACGCGTCCTCGGCGGCGACCTACGGAGATGGTTCAAACGGGTACTCGGACGACCATGAAAACATCTCACGACTCAGCCCGCTCAATCCCTACGGTTTCTCCAAGCAACGCTTTGACGAGTACGCACACCGTAAGGGCTGGTTGTCCGACATCGTCGGCCTGAAGTACTTCAACGTCTACGGACCAAACGAGTACCACAAGGGAAACATGAGGAGTGTCGTTAACAAAAGTTACCCACAGGCTCGTGACGAGGGGACGATCCGCCTGTTCAAGTCACACGTTTCGGAGTACGAACACGGTCAGCAGAAAAGGGACTTCCTCTACGTGAAGGACGCCGTTAAAATGACGCTTTTCTTCATGGAAAACCCCGAGGTCAATGGGATTTACAACATTGGTACGGGTACCGCCAGGACCTTCGACGACCTGGCGAAATCCATCTTCGACGCTCTGGACAAACCCGTGGACATCGAGTACTTCGACATGCCGGAGGATATCCGTCCCAATTACCAGTACTACACGCAGGCGGACCTGACGAAACTGCGAAACGCAGGGTTTACCGACGAACTTCATACCCTGGAAGAAGGCATTAAGGATTACGTGATAAACTACCTCGATTCAGATAATGGTTATCTTTCGTCGTAGTTTGTTTATTGTAGTGATTGCTGGTAAATAAAACCGTTTAACCGGTAGGCAAACGGGAGACGTCCTGTGCAAATACTTGACCCTTCAAGTACGTATACCCGGTTCGAGGCCTGGGCTTACGATACCTTCACGGCTCCGGCACTCAACCGCTGGATCGAAACAAACTTACTCGATTCACTGCTTGAACCCGTCCCGGACGACGGCACCGTCCTCGACGTCGGCTGTGGCGGCGGACAGCTCCCGCTGGCTATCAAAGACCACCGGCCGGATCTGTCGGTCACCGGACTTGATCTTTCCGCCGATCAGATCCGCTGGGCCACGGACCGGTCGGGCGGCGATAACCCAGATGTACCCTTTCTCGTGGCCAACGCCCTTCAATTACCCTTCCCGGACGACCACTTTGATCTTGTCGTATCCGTCGGCTCCATCAAATACTGGCCCGATCAACCACTCGGACTGAATGAGTGTCAGCGCCTCCTCAAAAGTAGTGGTACTCTCCGGATCCTCGAAGCCGACCCCGAGGTCTCCTGGCGACGGGCCTGGGCGTTCACCGGCGAACTCAATTTCCCGGGCCCTTTGCGGCTCCCCTTCATGCCCTACTTTAAATACGTCGTCGCCGGTAACGGACTTACTGAATCAAGGGCCGAGCAATTAATCTCCGGAACGAACCCGGCACACTACCGTGTCCGAAGACTCCAGGAGAAACCTCTCGTCGATATTAAAGCCCGTAAATAAACCAGTCCGGGTGCCGTTCACACATCACGGCATTTCTCACAACACGGCAAAATTCCAAGACGATATCACCTACGATTTCACCCCTACACGGCTGTTATTCCTACTGATACGCCCTTGATCCCGTAGATGAAATAACAAAATTCATCTGATCGTTTACAATCTAGTGCATACTTACTGAAGCTCCTTGAGGCTTATAAAAACAAAGGATCCAAAAAGCTGGTTCTTCCCTACGGACGTTGATCGGGATTACCATCCACCCGAGGAGTAAACGAATTCGTCGGGATTTTCCAAATTTTCGGAGGCTACTGCAGTGGGCCAATCGATTTACACGGGCACGAACCTGGGACTTTTTGCCGACTGGCTCTCCGATCAAAACGGGCCGACTGTTTCAGTCGTGCCCAAACGCCAGCTCGGTGAAACCCTGTTCGTCAACCTGGAAAACTTCTACGGCGATCAGGTCGGTTTTCTACCCGCCTGGGACTTGAACCCCGGCGACGACGAGCTGCCCGGGGAATCCATCCAGGAACGCCGGCTGGAACTGCTCAATCAAATACGACGGGACTCCATTAATCACCTGGTCCTATCGGTTCGATCAATGGGGACCCCGGTTCTCTCCCCCGACATCCTCGAGAGTCTTACCCTGGAAATCGGCGACAGAATCAGTCCGGTCCAGTTAAATCGAACGCTCACAGACCTCGGGTTCGAACGTCAGGATCTCGTCGAGGCAAAGGGTGATTTCGCCCTCCGTGGGGATCTGCTCGACTTTTACCCCGAACGCACTCCGTATCCAATTCGTGTAACGTTCTTCGACGATGAAATTGAGGACATTGAATACTTCCATCCCAACACGCAGATGCAGGCCGATGAGTCCCCCGAAACACCCCTTACCGTCCACCAGCAATCCGAGTTTGCGCTGTCCCCCGACGAACGGGAGGCATTGGTCGAGGACTTGAAGCAGCGTGGACACGAGGAACAGGCTGAGCAACTTACGGTCCATCCGGAGCCGGATTCAATCGCAAGCTGGTTCGGCCTCTGGCCCCGGGAAACCGTCAATCCCGAATCATTACTTCCCGGTGCAAGATTTGCCGTCTTTCGTCCGGCGGACTGCTGGACGGAAGTGGAGGACTGGCAGGATAGCTTGAACGAGAACGAGGATCCCCTTGTTCGGGAGACCTTCCGGGATCTCGAGACCGTTCTGGACGACCTGACCACCCCGGACGCGGCCTTCTTCTCGATGCACTACCAGGAATCTCCCATTACACCTGACACGGAACCGGAGCGTCGCGGTGAAATCATAGAGGTCACCTCGGCCCCCGGGGCGGAACCCAATCCAATCCAGGATTTCATCGAGCTTGTCGAGGACCTGACGGACAAAACGTCCTCAATCGTAATCCATTGCGGTGAGGAGGGTTTCAAGAACCGCCTCAGAGACCTCCTTGAGGATGACTTTGATTCGGCAAATCGACACGGCGGAACTGATATCAGCCTACTCGAATCGCCCTGGCATGGGTCCTATCGCCGCAACGGAGCTGCTCGCCTTAGCCTGGATGATTTCTTCAATCGGACCATTCAGCGGGGTCGCATCGGGCCAAATCGAAGCCGTACGGAGTACCTGGAATCCTTCGAGGAACTTCAGGCCGGTGACCTCGTGGTCCACGAACAACACGGAATAGGAAGGTTCCAGGGACTCAAGCGCATTTCGACGAAAAACCAGACCAGGGATTGTCTCCACATAGACTACAAGGGTAACGACAAGCTCTTTCTTCCGCCGGACCAGATTGCCTGGGTGCAGAAGTACGTCGCCGATTCAGGGTTCACCCC
>JBDGPI010000111.1:0-1993 GCA_042219765.1 Salsurabacterium abyssinicum (SeqCode) | reverse complement strand
GGAACTGGGAACGAATCAAAGAGGGGGTCGAAGAAGAAATTAATGACCTCGCCCAGGACCTGCTGTCCCTGTACTCGAACCGGGAGGACAAGAACGGATACGCCTACGGCTCCGACAGCCTGGAGCAGACTCAATTTGAAGCCAGCTTCCCCTACCGTGAAACACCGGACCAGCAGGAGGCCATCGAGGCCGTCAAAAAGGACATGGAGTCCCCTGATCCGATGGATCGGTTAATCTGTGGTGACTCCGGATTCGGTAAAACAGAAGTCGGCCTCCGGGCGGCCTTCAAGGCCGTCTCCGACGGCCGCCAGGTTGCCATGCTGGTTCCTACAACAGTGCTGGCCCGCCAGCACTACGAAACCTTCAGTAACCGGTTCTCGATTTTTCCTTACTCGGTTGAACTGCTCAGCCGCTTCCAGACGGCGTCCGAAACCCGGGAAATCATCGAGAACTTAAAATCCGGTGACACAGATATCGTCGTCGGCACCCATCGCCTTCTATCCGACGACATTGACTTCGACGACCTAGGGTTACTCATTATTGACGAGGAACAGCGATTCGGGGTTGAACAGAAGGAAACACTAAAATTCTACCGTGAAAGCATTGACGTCCTGACGTTATCGGCCACACCTATTCCCCGGACCCTGTACATGACACTCTCGGGTATTCAGGACATCAGCCGGATCAATACACCACCCGAGGACCGGGTTCCCATTGAGGTCGACGTGGGACCTTTCAACCCTGGCGAAGCCACCGAGGCCATTGACCGTGAATTCAACAGAGGCGGTCAGGTTTTCTGGGTTTACAACCGGGTGAAGGACATCGACCAGCGAGCCGAGTACGTTAAATCCCTCTACCCTGAGGCCGAGGTGGCCGTTGCACACGGTCAAATGTCCAAGGCCGACCTTCGAGAGACCATGAACCGATTCTACGACCAGGAAATCGACATCCTTGTCTGCACGACCATCATCGAAAGTGGTTTGGACTGCCCGACCGTTAACACAATGGTCGTGGAGGAAGCCCACGAGTTCGGCCTGGCTCAGCTCTATCAACTGCGCGGGCGGGTCGGACGCAGCCACGAACAGGCCTACGTAAAAATGTTTTACCCGGAAACGGTCCGCCTGACGGACGACGCCGAAGCCCGCCTCCAGGCAATCAAACAGTGTTCCGAACTGGGGGCCGGCTTCAACGTCGCCATGCGGGACCTCGAAATCAGGGGGGCCGGAAACATCCTCGGCAAAAAGCAACACGGCAACATCCGTGCCGTGGGTTTTCCGCTTTACTGTCGAATGCTACAGCGTGAGATTCGTAAACTGCGGGAAGAATTCGAAGTCCCCAAACCGTATCCCAAGTTAAAACTTCCGGGAAATTACTACATTCCGGAGGAGTACATTCCCAGCGAAAAACAGATCATACGACAGTACCAGGAATTAAGTTCCTGCCGGACCATTCAGGAAGTGGACGAACTCGAGAAACGCTGGGACGAAACGTTCGGACCGCTTCCGGATCCCGTTCAGGCCGTCCTGGACCGTCACAAGTTTAAAATTCTTGCGGATCAGTTCGGGTGGGAGGATTTCCGCTACAGCAATAACCGACTCAGCATGCGCTACGTCCTGGACATCCCCCAGCAGCTGATTGACGCCGCCCGAAGTGTAGGTGCCCGGCCCACGGTGCGCTCCGACCGTCTGATCGTCAATTCGTTTCCTCCCGACCGCATTCGTGACTGGATTCATGAAAGTGTTTCCGAGACTGAGGTTGCTGAGAACGCCGAAGTGACCGCCTGATCGTTTCTTTCTTGAGGCCAAATCCGGGAGTATTTTATAATTAGGCTTTCCTGATACACCACTTAGGGAGGCGCCCCTCCCCGAGAACTTCAACCCTTCACGTTTCGTACAATGTAGCGTATTATTTTGTCTCGGAAATTAGACGGAGCATTGAATTTACGAAGCTCTTTGATTGATAATTTCTTTAGTTAAATAAGTTTTCTTCCCTC
>JBDGPI010000110.1:14595-15567 GCA_042219765.1 Salsurabacterium abyssinicum (SeqCode) | reverse complement strand
GGCTCCTGGGGGGAGCTGGCCCAGTCCACCGCCGAACTCCTTGATGCCGCTTTAATTTACGGTTACGAGCAGCTTCACGATGATCTTCATGAGGTTTTTTGCATCAATCAGACCTTGCTTTCCGTGGAACGTGATATTCGTAATGACTTGAGCGATGAATCAGGCCGATTGCTCAACGAAGTACGATCCGCTATAAGCCAGATTAAAATGGGCCAGGATCCTGACTTCAAGGAGTCTATCCGAAACTACTTTGAACTACTTTGCGACTTTCACCAGACATCCATCGAACTCCGGGACGAAATGATCGAATTTTACCGGGACAACACTGAGGTCCTGGAATCCTTATTTAACGATTTTCCCGATCCGGGAAAAATGAAAACCGAAAACACAGAATCCAAGGCTTATTACCGAAAAATTCAGGAAAATCTTCTCGAACAACGCAAAAACGTTTCACCAAAATCGGAATTTGAACCGGAACGGGCTTACGAATCTATTGTGCTACCGGCCTTCGAGGAATCGGATTTTGAAATAATTCGCACGATTGCACTCGTCAAGCAGATCGTTGAGAATTTCCTCTTCCGGGGTGTGTTCCTGAAAAATCGGTTCGACGACCTCGTGGAAGAGGTCCGTCAGACGATCGTGACGGATCAGGAAATGTACCGCCGGTTGACGTTCCCCCGGGAGGAGTCCGATTTTCTCCTCTCCCATATTGTCAACGTGCTTTTGCTATCGCTTTTCGTGGGTCAGCAGCTGGATCTTGATGCCGAGGATTACACGGCCCTGGCCACCGCCGGCCTGTTCTTTGACCTTGGCATGTTACGGGTCCCTCCAGCGGCCTGGATGCGCAGCGAGGAGCCGTCAAACGAAGAGATAAAAAAGATTAAAAAGCACCCCCTCTATTCCACCGAATGGATGAACGAAAGCTACTACGACTTCGACCTCAAGGTTTTATCTATAATCAGCCGTCACCAC
>JBDGPI010000110.1:10059-14585 GCA_042219765.1 Salsurabacterium abyssinicum (SeqCode) | reverse complement strand
GGAAGCGGTTACCCTCAGAGCGTAGACTCCGGAAACCTGACACTTCCCGAAAACATACTCATTGTAACCGACGTTTACGACGCGATGTCCACCACTCGACCACACCGTCCTGCCATTTCTCCGGACAAGATCATTACTTACTTGAAGAACAGGACGGAAAAGTTCGACGAGGAAATCATCTCCGTTCTCGAGAACTACATCGGTCCCTATCCTCCGGGTACTGTTGTACAGCTCAACAGCAACGAAATCGGGGTTGCCATGGCCGGCGGCAACGACCCGGATAATCCAAGGGTGAAAGTAATTATTGACTCCAAGGGTACCGTTTACGACGATCCCGAAGTCATCGACCTTGAAGCCAGCACGGAAAAACGCATCGTCGAAACGGTTGGTACACGGAACACTCCCTCCGCCCTGCTGAAATTTATCAGTGACTAACAGATGAATTACTCCCTCCAACCCACCCGTACTGAGTGAAATCGATCCCGTGGTTCTCCTGCTAACCATTGTTACGTTAACGGTCCTGCTCGTCATTTCGACAAAACTTCTCTTTCCTCATAAATTCAACTATTACCTGGGTGGAACTGAGACCAGTGAACCAAGCCCGTCCGCCACGGAAATTGTCGAATCGAACGAGATCCTTGACTCCCTACCGGCGGGACTCTTCGTGATCGACCAAGATTACACCATCACGTACATTAACCAGACACTTGTCAACCACCTTGAAACCAGTCGGAGTGAAATACTGAATCGGAGTCTGAGTCATACGTTTGAAATCAGCGAAGGACTCAAACAGAGTCTCGACGCTACAATTGATTCACCGGAACGGGAAATCAACCGATCCGAAGCAACTTACGTGAGTCCGGATGGCAACAAGAAAGAACTCGAACTTGTTTTTACACGCATCGACATGGACGATGAGCTGAAGTTCATCTGCCTGGTTCCGACCTTTACGAATATCGTGGCCGCCCGGGACCACCTTCGAAAAACGGAGCGGCTAAAAGCAATGGGGGAAATGGTATCCGGACTCGCCCACGAAATTAACAATCCATTAACTGGTGTGGTCGGCTTCGCAAACCTCCTTCTCGAGGAGGGGGAGGATGTGGCAAACCGTGAGGAGTTGCAGATCATTCACCAGAATGCTCAGCGGTGTAAAGACATAATAGACAACATGCTGGGTTTTATTCGCTCCGGGAGTCCGGACTCCGAAAACATTGACGTCAATCAACTTATCGAGAATTCAATAAAACTGACCCGCCGGGAACTTGATATCCACAGCATTCAAATAACCAAGGATCTCGACCCCGAACTCCCACAGATCATGGCGAACCGTACCCAGATTGAGGAAGTCATTATCAACATACTAACCAATGCCAAAGATGAACTAAAAAATATTGATTCCGACAATCGGATGATACGAGTTAAAACGAAGCCCAAGGGTGACCGTGCAATTGAAATAGAGATTGACGACAACGGCCCGGGCATCCCTGAGGAAAAACGTAATTCCATCTTTGAGCCTTTCTATACCACTAAAACCACGGATTCCGGAACGGGGCTTGGACTGTCCATTGCTCAAGGAATCATCGATGAGCTTGGCGGACAAATTCAGATCGCGGATTCCGAACTTGGTGGAGCAAGCTTCCGCATTTCCCTACCGATCTCGGACGATTCCCTCAAGGAACTCGAGGGCCAGGCGACCGGGGCTGGTGTTGACTCGAGGGTCCCGGATCACATCGACAAAATCCTGGTCGTTGAGGACGAAAAAAGCGTCGTGCAGCTCTTTCAAAAGTTCTGTGAGCAATCCTCCGTTAAGGGCGAATTTTTCGGGAACCCACTGGAGGCAATAGAATTCCTCAACACCCGCGAGGAATTCGATCCTGACGCCGTGTTCCTGGACCTGGTTTTCCCGGGGAAACTTCGAGGCAGGGACTTTTACGAATGGCTCGAGAATTTTCGCCCCGACCTGCTCGATCGCCTTGTACTGATGACCGGAAACCCGAACGACGACCAGACTGAAATTGCCCGAAGCTCCGACACCATACAACTGCTCTCCAAACCCCTCAACATTCCGGACATTGGTCAGGCCCTTCACGAAAAAGGCGACCGTCTGACGGAAGAGGAAACACCGAACTAACAGTCCCTGGCTACCCTCTCAATAACTCCGTCCCCCCCTGTTTCAGTACCCTTTTTAGCCTCGTGAGGTACAGTTTCGCAGCGTCGTACCAGTCCGATTCACTCCGGATCATAGGAACGCCCGCCGGCGGTGGAAACAGGACGTACCGGAGGAACAAAACCCTGGACCAAAAATCCGGTAACATCCTGAGGCATACCAACAGGTAGTCACTCTGATCGGCGTTTAGATCGCGACAGTCCGTGACGTAGTCGTCCATCCAACTCTCGTCCTCCCCTATTCCGCGGGTTCCGGAGACCAGTCGTTCGAGTTCACCGGGTAACGGAGAGCGTCCGAGCAAGGCCCTGAGAAACTTTCGTAGCAGTGAAAGCAGAAAGGTCATGTTCATGCGTGACGCTTCGTTTCGAAGATACGGCCAGTCGATTGATTCATTGGTTTCACGAAGGACGGTATCGATGTCAACGATGAATTTCCAGTAGGTGAAGTTGTGCGTAAAAGCATGATCGATTAAGTACAGCAGTCTGTGCTCAAGACCCAGCGTTTTGACGGAGACTCTATCCCAGATGGGATCCATTGTGAAATCCCAGTAACCCGAGTACCGCCGAGCCGGATAATCTACAAGATGCCAGTGAACGTCAATCAGAACTTCCATTCCCCGGTAGTATTTCGTGTAGAACGTTGAGGCAACACTGGAACTAAATCTGGGGCTTAAGATCCACTCCGGGTCTCGATGGGTTTCGTAACCCAGGTCATTAAACAGGTTGTCCCAGGCCTTGAGGTCCTGCTTCTGGATCAGAAGATCCAGATCGGACAACCGGCGTCCTCCCTTCGGATAAGACCTGTTTTGAAGAAAAACTGCCCCTTTGAGCCACGCGTAGTCGACGTCGTACGCCCCGGATGCTTCGTCTATTTGCTGCATTAACTCCCGAAAACGGGCGTTCCTGTGGGTATTTCGACTTCGGTCTTTCCGGCTTTCCTCAAGGAGTCGGTCCGGGATATCCACGCTTTTTTCACTGGACACTCGGTAGGCGTCCAGTAATTCAATAACATGAGTGTTCTTTCCTGCTTTGATAATTGGGTTAATTCCCTCTGGTTCGACTAATTGCGAAGAGGGAAGCTGGATCGAATCATTGCCGAGGTAAGCGTTGAAAAACTGATTCCAGAAGCCGTTACTGGATTTCATTATCGGCCAGGGAAAGCTGTAGAAGTTCGGATGAGTCAGCGTAGCGAAGACGGTGGTGATGCACGCTCTCGTCGAGGTATCCGGACAATCGGTTGAACGTCTTGCTGGAATTCCAGGGTTTGAGAACGTATTCACTCAACCCCAGAAAGCTATCGCCTCTTTGAAGGGGTTCGACCGAGGGCGGAGACGTTCCGTCACGAACAAGGTTGTAAAGATAGCACTCATCGACGGAAGTGGGATCAGATTGTACGTCGTCCCGCTCGGGAAGGCCATAAAAGAAGCTGTTGTGCTGATTGTCCTCAACTCGAAGAACTTCAAGTTTTTGGGACTCGGGGTCCTCCGAAAAATTCATCGGTCTGGGAAATGGATACAGAGTATTACTGGTAAAATCGATAGCCAGTAATTCATCCGAGACAAAGGACCAATCCTCGTGGATCATTTCGGCGGCGGCAGTGGTTTTTCCGGCGTTGGCCTCACCCAGCAATCCAATCAGCGTCCCCTCGTCGTAAAAGCCCGAACCATGGAAGACCAGGCTTCTCGGGGGAAGGTATTCAAGGTAGAGGTTCAGGAGCGTCCGTTCAAATAAAAGAAGAAAATCGCCGGCCGTGTCGGCTACGTAATAGGGGGACTCATTATCGTCACGAACACACTGGAACTGATTGTCGTAAACTGTGATTTCAATGTCGCAATCGACGCTGGCATTTCCTTTCGGTAGAGGCTCGAAGGATCGCAAAAATCGGCCCAGACACTCGACTTTTTCAAAACCGGAGACACGAACCGTACCGTCCCCAAGTGTTATTAAAAATGATTGCAAATTAGGTGTTTAACCACTCTTTACTTCGAGTAATTCTTTTTCTTGCAACTCGCTGACAAAGTCCAGGACGTCATCTTCAATTTCCGTCCTGGGAACAGTTGGGTCCGAGCGATGAATTTCGTCGACGATTTCATTAAGGGTCATGCTTCCGTCCGAGAGTGACCATATAAAAGCGGCTGTTCCATTAAAATTGTATATTTTCTGACGGTCTGGATCGTTCACGACAATTTCGTCCTCGAGTTCCTCGACGTCCAGATCGGATTTCGTGGTAGGGTACTCATCAAGCTGGGGCATTCGGTTTACTCTCCTTAACACGACCAGGGATAAGTTCATTGATGGACTTAATAGCGTTTCGTACTAATGTATGCCGGTTAATAGGATTGCCGTAACCGTAGGCAATC
>JBDGPI010000110.1:7141-10049 GCA_042219765.1 Salsurabacterium abyssinicum (SeqCode) | reverse complement strand
AGGATAAGTTCCTTGGTGTATTTCAAAGCGTCGCGAACAGATGTTTGCTGGTTGCTATTATTCCACTAACCGTGGGGAGACACGAATGGAGTCCAATTCTCGAGAAATCCATCTATCCTCCCGAAATTATCGAGGTAATAAGCTTTTGTGACCGTTCATTCAACGATCACCGTTTTGTAAATTAAAGATCCGATTGGAATCATACGGTGATCTAATGACGGCATGGGAAGAACACTAACTATCGGGATTACAGCCATCCGGTCCGCAACTTTTGTCCGGATTGCAGTCCGCGTTGGGATTACAATCAGGATTGCAGGCGTTCGGGTTGCAGGTTGCGGCGTAAGAGGGTTTCGCCGTGGCGGCTATCCCGAGAATTGTGGGTGGAACGTAGGACGCCCACTTCAGGAATTTACGCCGGCTTACCTCCGCTTTGTCCTGTTCTTCCGATTCTTCGTCACTGCGTTCTGCCATAACACCTCAACCTCTCATGATGTAGGTTGTTTAACAACAGACTGTAATAAGTAATTCAACGTAAACGAGTGAAACCGGCATTCCGCACAGGACAATTCATCAACCCCACCCGGCTCAGGGTTATCATCCCCAGCGGCACTGACGGTATAACCGACGGATGGATCGTCAAGAATAGACTCAAAGGACCGTTTGTGTATGTTTCCCAGACTTACGTCCCGCTGGAAAATACAGGGGATGACCGAACCAGCGTAGGACACGCAGATTTTGCCTGGATTGAAGCTCCGTTTTTCTCCGGAAAGGTGACCGCTGTCGGATTGGGTTTTGCTGGAGGAATAGCCGTTGGTCCCTGCTTGCCCATTGGAATTGTTTGATCCATTGGTTTTCGACGCTGAACCGTTTTTGGCCTGCTGGCGTCCTCGCCCCACCGTCTGAAGATAACTGAGGTTGATCCGGTCGGGGTCGATTCCCAGATCGTCCAGGAAAGCAACGATTTGGTCCTCCTGTCCCCGGTTCTGGTCCATGATGACGACACCAACACGTGTTTCAGTGGGACCGGACGCGGCACGTTCGATGGCCTCCACCGTTCGTTCCCAGCTTCCGTCGTGTTGCGTGATGGTATCGTGAACGGATGCTTCGTGACTGTAAAGTGAGAACGCAAAGTGCGGGTCAGCCGGAAGCAGATCCCGGTAAAGCGTCTCGTCAAGAAGTAATCCGTTCGTGTAAATCTCCGGAGTCATACCTCGATCACGGGTCTCGTGGACCATCTCGACGAGGCCATCCCAGAGTAACGGGTCGCCCCCGGTAAATTGTATCAGCGAGAACCCGGCCGCTTCGGCGTCTTCGATAATCGACCGGACCGTTGACTGCTCCAGGGAGGGCAAATCGGCCGGGGCCGATTCCGCGTAGCAATGTATGCATTCCTCATTACAGCTGCCCTGAACTTCGATCCAGAGCTGACTGGGATCGTCCAATCCAAGCAGGGAGCCAATGGAATCCCCGCTGTGGAAGCGGTTTTCACGAATACCATTCAGGACGGATTCAAGTTGGTCGTCGAGGGTTCTGTTTGCCGCTTCAAGAATCGGGCTAACTCGATTGGTCGTAAGGGATTCCCGCAGGCCGTCGGCAAAGGAGGCGTTCAACTCATGCTCGGAAAGCAGCGACGGGTTTTTGAGGTAAACAACCTCCCCACCGTCTAAGACACACCACCCGGAGGATGGGTCGAACCAGGCCCGATCCGTCCCACGAACAAGTTCTTTGAACGTAACCATGGTGAGTTAATACCTCGCCCAAACGCCATCATAATTCAAAATTATTTTAAAGAACCTGTTTGTAATGTTACTATAGGTACGCATATATTCTAAATCTTTTAGTAACAGATGGGCTCTAAGTGTCATTTCAAATATATTGTCGTTTAATTCGGTGGCCAACTCACCTACGACTCACTTAACCTCACCGTCCGGGTCGCCGATGTTTACAATAAGTTTGGTCTATTAATTCTGTTTTCGTTCCACTTAATCCGGAGTCTATGAATGATTATACTCATGTCCTGGCTGTCAAAACTGAACCCGTTTTCCAGCGAAAATTCGATCCATTCCGAATATGAACTCAAAGAAATTCCGCTCGAAGACGTCGTGGGAAATCCTTATCAGCCTCGAAGCCACATTGATGAGGATAGTCTGCAAGAACTCGCAACGTCTATCAGAGAATACGGTGTCATCACTCCAATTCAGGTTACTGAAACGGAAAACGACACCTATCAACTAATAGCGGGGGAGCGCCGGGTCCGGGCCAGTCGGATAATCGGCCTGGAAACCATCCCCGCACTTATCAGGGATTACAACGAAGATGAAATTATCGAAGTAAGTTTCCTGGAGAACCTGCAGCGGGAACCGATGAACGCCGTTGACAAAGCCACGATGTACGAACGTCTCCGATCGGAATTTAAAAATTTGTCGCTCGAGGAACTCGGTGAACTCATTGGAAAATCCCCCGAGGAAATCAAGGAGTTCGAGTGGATCCTGGACCTATCATCGGTCGTTCAGCAAGCTCTTTCACGGAATATCATTGACCGGGAAATTGCTCGCTCAATTAAGGACTTGAGCAAGAAGAAACAGCATTCCTTTGTCTCTTTCCTTGTGCAAGAGGAACCGTCCCCCAGTGACATTGAGGAAAAAATATCTCAGCTGAAAGAAAAATCCGAGGAAGACGTCCAGGAGACTGCCACGCAGGACGACGGAGAGGACCTCGAGGACACCTTCGACGAGGATCTAAGCATACCGGGAGAATTGCAGGAACGGGAAAATTAATTGGAGTATAAAATCTCCTCGTCTCATCCATCGTACGATCGAAGGGATCATCAGGCGCTACAACGTGTTCTGGACAGTGGGTACACGGCGGAAGGTCCCGAAGCCAGAGCGTTCGAGGATGAAATCAAGGA
>JBDGPI010000110.1:3285-7120 GCA_042219765.1 Salsurabacterium abyssinicum (SeqCode) | reverse complement strand
GGTGACGAAGTTATTCTGCCGTCCTACACCTGTCAATCGCTTCTTCACCCTATTCACCACGTCGGTGCCGAACCTCGGCTGGCCGACGTCGATCCCGAGACGTATTCGCTGTCCCCTGAGACCGTCGAGCCTGAATTATGTGACGATACCGCACTGATTATCCTGGTTCATACCTTCGGTTATCCCGTCGACGAAAAACGCCTTTTCAATTACGAAGTCCCCGTTCTGGAGGACCTCGCCCAGTCAATTGGTGCCAGGCTACCAGACGGACATCACGCCGGTCGAAGGGGCAAGGCCTGCATGGGGTCCCTGTACGCCACCAAACAGTTGTCCTCGGGGTACGGAGGCTTTTTGGGGACCGACGACCGGCAACTACAGGAGACGATCCGGGACCTTAAGTCATACGATGAACGCTCCGACTACCGACCCGCGTTCAACTACTCCCTTTCGGACCTGCAGGCCTCCCTGGCCCGCTCTCAGTTGCGAAAGCTCGATGAACATCAGGAAATCCGACGTAAAATTGCCGACTACTACGACTCCCGGCTTGGCCCAAGCGATAAAATTGAACTTCCTGTTCAGCCCCAGGGTCATGCCCTTTACCGCTACGTGGTGGGATGTTCGAATCCCGATGACGTAATAGCCGCCATGCGGGAGGAGGGCATAGAAGTGAAACGCCCCGTTTACGAACCGTTACACCGGACGCTTGGCACCGCCAAACTGACCACCACGGAAACGTTGCACGATTCCCGTATTTTATTACCGCTTCATCCTGAGATGACGACCTCAAAAGCAGAAGCTGTCACTGACGTGCTTCTAAGTATCGTTGAGTGAAAATAATTTTTTTCGTGAAAGAAATTTACTTTTAGCGTCGGACCTGCCGATAAAGGTATTTGACGGTCCAGAAAATACTCCAGGATACACAGGTCTAAATACCATGATACTCAACCGCTCCACTAACAGGACCATTGTAATCCTTATCGTTTTTACCGCTTTTGTTCTCCTTACAGGCTGTACGTCTCACCCCAGAATTCCCGCAATGTCACCATCCAGTGCTAATGAAACCGATAAAAAACAGAAACCCTCTAAGACGACTAGATCGGATACTCCCACAGAGAAGGAATTCTTCGATCGTTTGCCCAGTCCGAGACGTCAGGCACTCCATTTTCAGCCGGACGACAAGATTCAGCTTGAAATCCCGGGCGAAAACTGGGGTGGCACCTTCCGTATTCCTCCCTCCGGGGTCATTGATCTTCGTTTTGTCGGTCCGTACCGAATCGCCGGCAAAACTCCACACCAGGTCAAAACCGAACTACTGAATAGACTGCAACCCGATTACTTCCTCAATCCCAACCTTAACGTAAATTTCAAGAGTATCTCCAAAACTGATGTTCTTGTCCTGGGCGAAGTAAAAAAGCCAAGCCGTGTTTCCGTTCCTCGTGGTCAGGGGGTCATGGACGCCTTGGCCGAAGCCGGCTCCCTCACTCAGTACAGCAAACGCACCAGAATGTATGTTTTCAGAAATCTCGCCGGGGATACGTCAATTTATAAAATAGACTACGAAGAATACGCCAAGGGAAACCTAACCCATAATCTCGTCCTGAAGGACGGCGATCTCGTCTACGTGCGAACCAACTTCTGGCCTCATTTCGACCGGCTGGAAGACGTTCTTAGACCCCTTGGCTTTACGGTCAATACACTGGCCACACTGCGGTTCCTCGGTAACCTGTAATGGATTTAAGAGACTACTACGAAATAATTCTCAAGCGACGCTGGATCATACTGTTCGTGTCGATCTGCGTCGTCGCCGGATACTCGCTGTTCTTCTTCACTCAGACTCCAACGTACACTGCCAGAGGGCGACTTTTGTTGCGCTTACCACCCGAGTGGCAGGACATGCCTGTCATAAGCATGCCCAGCTGGCAAACGCGTGTTTCATTAGTCAGAAGTAAACCCGTCCTCGAGAAAGCATCCCGGAGACTGAAGAAAAAGGGATTGTCAATAGCCCCCGGTTCAATACAGGGAGGCCTACGGATATCCCCGGAGGAAAACACTGACTTCATTGATATTTACTACACGGGAAAGGACCCCGAAAAAGCCAAGCATATCGTAAAAGCCGTCATGAAATCCTTCCTGAAATACGACCGGAAAAGTAACTCAACGAGCCTGGCCAACGCCGAGGAAGCTCTAAACGGTGCCATTGTAGAAGCCCGACGGAAACTCCAACAGAGAGAAACTCAGGTCGCCAAGCTACGAAAACTCCGCCGGGTCTCGCGTCAGGTCGATCGGCTTGAGAACGAATTTGAGAAAGTCGAGAATCGTTTTGGGACCAAACATCCGCGCTGGATTGAGAAGAAACGAGAACTCGACGAAAAAAATAGTCAACTGCACCGACAATACCGCAAATATTTTCCCGAAAAGTACTCCACGGACGCTTCAATCGAAGAATTGAAGGTCGACGAATCCGAACTCAACCAGGCCGAGCGAAACCTTCAACTGGCCAGCAACCGGCTGTCGGAGCTCCAGAATAGTCTTGACCAGGTCACGTTCAACAAATCACTTATTGGGCAGAGCGCCAACAGTATCTCAACGCCGGATTCCACCTCCATCAGCTACCCGACGAATTACAAGACCTACGGATTCGTCATTATGGCGGGAGTCATTCTCGGTATCTCCACGGGAGCATTCCTGGAGTATTTCGACGACCGGCTCGTGACAAAATTTGACATCCACCGCTACCTTGGAATAAAAGTCCTGGGTGAAATTCCGGACGTACAGGACGATGAAATCAACCTGCTAAAAAGCCCTCAGAAGACCCCGCTCAGTGAACGCTACCATTCTATCAGTATCTTAATTGAACATTCCCTCCTTCGACGCCAGACTCGAAATAGTCTCCTGATCACCAGTTCAATCGAAGGGGAGGGAAAGACCACCACCTGTGTTAACCTGGCAGTATCACTGGCCCGTGAGGGGGAGCGAGTTCTTCTTATCGACATGGACCTCCGGGATCCACAGATTCATAAAACTTTCGGATTGATGAACTCCGAGGGATCGAGTTCGATCCTGACCGGATCCCTGGAGTTAGAACACGCCATGTTTGAATCCGATGATAACAGCCCTGAGGACGGAAATTTATCCTGGGACTACGTTGAACCTCTAATAGAGGGAACTCCGCAGTCAGGCCTTGACGTCCTCCCCAGTGGCCCACTTCCCTCGAACCCCATTCAGGCTATTAAAAGCGACTACACCGAAAACTTGATCCAGCTCGCCAAGGACAACTACAGTCTGATCCTGATCGACAGTCCACCGCTCAACTCGGTCGTTGATCCCGTTATACTCTCGACGCTCGTGGACGGAGTTCTGATGGTACTTGAATCCGGACGGTCCCGGACCGGGGACAGTCAGCACGCAATGCACTTACTCGAGGACGTGGACGCCAATATCCTCGGAATCATCCTCAATAAAATGAAGCGACAAATTCCGGCCTACTACTCGTATTACTCCGACATAAAATAAGAAACGTTCCCCGATGAACAGAAATTTCGGCTTTTTTGTAATAGCCCTTCTTATTCTACTTTTCCTCTACTCGGCGTCTCAGTTAAAAGGTCTCTTCCTGGCAATTACGGGAGCCATGGTTCTGGGTCTCTGTGCGGTTAACTTACTACAGGCCGTTGGACTGCTCGTGTTTGCCGTGGCCCTGTCCCCAGAAATACAGATGCTTGGAATACCAATACGTATTGAGGACCTGGTTATTCCGGTCATTCTTTTTTTCTGGCTGATACGACTGGGGGTCAAGCAGATCAAATTAAAACCCACGAACATGAAATTCCCCATAGCT
>JBDGPI010000110.1:0-3275 GCA_042219765.1 Salsurabacterium abyssinicum (SeqCode) | reverse complement strand
TGTTTTCCTCTTCTTTATGCTCGTATCGACTCTCAATGCCATAATTCTTCAGGAAATAGACAATCAGCTCCTGGCATTCTTCCATTTTCTCAAACACATTGAATACATCGTCATCTTTGTTCTCGCCTTCAACATTCCGGACAGCCTCGAGGACATCAGGTTCTTAGTTTTCTGTCTGTTTGGAGCGGCAACTGTCCTGGCCGTTCAATCACTTTTTTCGCCGGTTGGTCTGGTCGGCGCCCTGACGGAAGCAGCAACGGCCGCGGCGGAGGGTACAGCCGAGGGAGGTGCGGGGCGACTGCAAGGTGTTGCCACTGAAACAGCCAATATATTTGGAGGCTTTTTGGTGTTCCATTCACTCATGCTTGCATCGTTCCTCATTGAGGAACGGTCACTCAACAAACAATTGATTTATTTCGTTGCCTTCACGGCACTTTTTACGCCCATACTTTTCACTCTGTCTCGATCGAGTTACGTCGGAATAGCCGCTGGTTTAATTTTCCTGGGTATTTTTCGGGATCCACGGCTACTGCTCTTCATGGGGCTTATAGCAATTGCAGTCGGTTCACTGGTTCCAACCACGGTTCTACAGCGGTTTTTCTCCATCTTTACGGCCATGGCCAACGTCGAACTAACCCCTTCGTGGCAAGCCCGATTGAATGCCTGGGAACACTACCTTCCAACGATTATACGTAATCCCTTTATCGGCCAGGGCCTCTTTTATATTTCACCGGGAGAAGTCGACAATGAGCTTGTGCTAAGGGCCATTGAAACCGGACTTCTCGGAGTTCTCTCCATGGTATGGGTTTTTTGGAATTTCTTCAAAAGAGCACTTTTCATACTCCGGGAAGGCAGTGAGAAACTTTACCGACAACTCGGACTGGGGTACGTCGCCGGCATAATAGGGATGTTCTGCCACTCGCTGGCCGCGACCAGTTTTACCACCATTCGAACGGCCGAACCAATCTACTTCGTCTCAGGATTAGTTCTTGCTGCTTACCTTTTACGATTAAAAATTACCCGTCAGCACGACGGAGTCGATATTGAGAAAAAGCACCAGGAGATCATCATCGAACGGACAAAAACCTACAGCAGAAGGATGCTGGACTCTCAACAAGTGTAATCGTAGCCAAAGTCGTAATTCAGGTTCGTCTGAATGTACTCCCGGAAGTACTCGTAATCCGACTCCGAAAAATGGGGCTCGTGGCGAGCCACTTCAGCCTTGTGGACCTTCGGGGTGCCCTCGGGATCTGGTTCCCCTTCTCGTTCAAGGGTCCGCATATTGTCCCGGGAACCAAATTTTACTACTGTCTCAATAAGCTTTTCCGCCGGGGTCCCGAATTCAAGAAAATTGAAAATCTCACGAAGTTTATTGCGGGGTTCCTCCTTCAGGTTTTCGTACTTCACTAATAGAAAATCCGAAAGTTTATCACGGCTGGAGCCCCAGCTATTCAGGAACTCAACCCGCCATTGAAGGGATTTAACATCGTAATAGTCCAGGTTTCTCTGCCGGAGGAAATCCGCGAAACTAACGTCCTCATCGGACCAGGTTGCGTAACGCTCGTAGTGTGATGCAAGCGAGTCACGTAAATCCCTTATTAGAAAAATAACCCTCCGATTCCAGTAGATTGGCGAGTAAAAGTCATGGGAGTGTTGAATGCGAGGTATGTCGGAACGATTGTTGTATAGAAACCGATCCGATTTCATACGAAACGATGGAATGAGGTCCCGGGCCTTGATTCCGGTAAAATCATACTCCAGTCCAAACCGTTCAACCAACCCTTTGGCGAGCATAAAACGCAACCAGTGAGTCCCGCTGCAGGGCATGCTAACAAAGAAAAAATTATTCCCCCGCGAAAGTTGATACATCAACCAGGACACGAGTTGTTTCGGACGTGCCAGGTTCCGAGCAACTCGCTTGTAGAGCGGTTTCATTCTCCGAACCCCTTGATAAAAATTACTTGAAAAGAGCCTCTTTTTCACCCTTAAATAGGAACTGATAAAGTAAGTCCTTGACCTCCACCAGGATTGTCGAGGCAAAGAGGAACATATAACTGAAATAGAATACGACACATAGGACTGCTCGTAGAAGAAGTCCCCATAGAGTAAACGGTGTTTGAAGAAGACTATCCGAAACCATCATCCCCGCAACAACAAAACCGGACCCGAGGAACGGATGCACCACCGTCCGGACCAAGCGTCCAACCCCCAGGTCCAGTAGAGGAAGTGTAAAGTACATTGTAAGTGGTACCAGGAGTGTCTTAATTCCGATGAAAGCCAGACAGACCGGCATTAAACCAAATGG
Organism: Salsurabacterium abyssinicum (SeqCode); assembly: GCA_042219765.1. Classification (GTDB taxonomy): domain Bacteria; phylum T1Sed10-126; class T1Sed10-126; order T1Sed10-126; family CAZEBV01; genus JBDGPI01. The sequence goes on along the minus strand of JBDGPI010000110.1, from coordinate 970 downwards.
CGCAACCAAGAGAAAAAGAACTGCCATAAGACCTGTTTCCGTGAGTGTCAGGTAAAAGCTGTAATCGGGTTTGTCCAGTGCTTCCAGAAGTGATATCAGATACTTAAGGAAGACAACAGCTGGGCCGGATAATAAGAGCACTTCGAGAAGTGGTACGGCCTGTTCCCATTTTTTGCCAAACACCAGTAGAACAAAGTCATGGGATAGTACAATGATAGAAGCATAAACCGGAAACGCCAGCGTGGAGGTGAGCTGCATTGCGGAGAGGAATGCCTTTTCGAGCCGCTTGAGTTCATCCTGCAGGCGTGAAAATAACGGCATTGCGACGCTGGATAGCGAGCCAACAAGTAATTGCCCGGTTAAATTCACAATTCGATACGCGATTGCGTAATACCCCAGAAGCGATGACCCCAGGAAGTAACCAATGATGAGATCGTCCAGTCGGGACCCCACTCTACGAATAAAGTACCGGGCCGCTACGCTCTTACCGAACTCCAGCAGATCGTAGAAATCCTCCCAGGAGTAAACCATTTCGGGAGCCCAGTCCAGGCCGATCCAGTAACCCACACTACCCACAAATGTAATAGTCAACCGGTAGCTAACCAGGCTCCAGACGCCCCATTCAAAGTACGCCATAACGATACCGACGACGGTACCGGTAACGGTGGCGGTAAACGAACAGACGGCGATAAAATCAAACTTTATATCACGCATCAATAGCCCTTTCGCAGCGTCACTGTACCCCTGCATTACCAGTCCCAGACATAATACCGGGAGGATGGTACGAAGCTGAGGCTCGTCGAACAGAAACGCCACGATACGGGATGAGGCCACAAGACCGGCAAAGACCAGTACACTTACCACCAGAATTGTCCAGAAAGCCGTGCTTCGTTGACGGTCCGACAAGGTCTCCCGCTGGACCAGAGCTCGCATAAAACCTAAGTCGATGACCGTCTGTGCCAGAGCAACA
>JBDGPI010000109.1:0-2415 GCA_042219765.1 Salsurabacterium abyssinicum (SeqCode) | reverse complement strand
CCGACGCGTCGGCTCCAACAAAGCCATCCCGATCGACGTCCGGATCGTCGCCGCGACCAATCGAAATTTGGAGGAAGAAGTCAAAGAGGGACGGTTCCGCGAGGACCTATTTTATCGCCTCAACGTCCTCCACATCGAGATTCCGCCACTGCGTGAGCGCCGGGATGACATCCCCTTGCTACTGGACCATTTCATCGACCGCTACAACGAGGAGCTGAATCGGAAGGTCCTCGGTGTGGAAAACCAGGCCGTGCAAACGTTGATGACCTACGACTGGCCGGGAAACGTTCGGGAACTGGAAAATGCCGTCGAGCGATGGATGATTGTGAGCTCCGACCAACAATTAAAGCAGGCCGATCTCCCCCCGGATATCCGGGAGAGCGGGGGGGAGGATGAAACACTTACCGACGATTTGAAGCAAGCCGTGAATGCTTATGAGAAACAACACATACGCCGGGTGCTTGAATCCGTGGACGACAATCGAACCGAAGCCGCCGAAAAACTCGGCATTGATCCGTCGACTTTGTACCGGAAATTGGAAAAATACGACCTCGACCAATAGCCGTTTATCCTGACAGCGCTTCCAACTGATTCGTAGTAACTCATTTTAACCGGGAATCAGTCGACTTCTCGCCCTTCGTCCTCTTCTTATTCGTTGACCCATGAATGTAGAACCGGGGGACCGCTAAAAATCCGTCCTTTCCGCGAGCTCTATCGTGGGTTTACTCACTTTTATTAGACGGGATCAATAGAATAAATTTGTAAACTCGTCCCATTTTTCACCGTATCCCGTCCATCTATTCCGTTTATGAATGGGCCTCCCATGTGCCGGGAATGAATCGTGCTTTATAAAACCGGTACCATGGAAAAAATTAACCGGCTGAAACTTGTGCACCGATTAACGGAAACCGTGTATCAGTATCTGACACGACAGTCACCCCGGGGAGAGTATACGGAGTATTCCCTGGGGTTCATCGTATCACTCGAGCGTATCTGTAGACGGTCTCTCCGAGGCCGTGAAGATCGTCCGATGAACGCGGAACGGGTGGCGGAAACACTGGCCTTTCGAATATTTTTGTTCCTGGAAAACAATCGACAGCGAGCCACGGTTCCGGCCGACCGACTGCCAGAACTCAAACAGCGGATTCAATCCGTGATCGATCGGGAACGGTCCAATTAACCTGGGTGACCTATTGTAAGAACGCAAGACCCGGTTCGGATGTTTTCTTGTATAACTAAGAATCGCTTCCTTTCCTCCCCGCCGGCGGAGAGACCGTAGAACCCCTTAATATCCCGCCTTAAGCCGGTTTATGAACCGGTTTTCATCCGTGATGGGGAAGTTATGGATTCCGGGAACAACCCTTGCGTTATAAATACACCGAACTCAGAAGCGGGAAATCAATAAATGATGTAAACAGGTATTTCGAGGTGATTTATTGCTGTTCGAATCTCTGTTCATTGAAAGCAGGATCTTAATCCCCTCAAATCGCATGGAGGTTTTTACGATGAAGCGATTGGTAAGTTATTCCGCTCTGACATTGTTCACGTTAAGTATGTTGATTACTGCTTCCGGTGTGCTTCACGCCGAAGCCACGATTTCCGGCGTGGCCGAAATGGATTACACACACATTGGAACCCGGAGCGGCAAGGATAAAACCGACGACAAACTCACGGTCCAGGACGTGATGATTTACGTAAAGGGACCGGTGGGTGACAAGGCGAAATTTTTCAGCGAATTCATGGTCAATCCCAATTCGTCCGGTGATGAGGTTCATTCCGCTCACGACCAGTCTATACAGGTGGAACGGATGTATTTATCCACGACCAAGCTGTTGAAAGGGCACACAATTAAAGCGGGGATCTTTCAGCTCTTCGATGGTCCGGTAAAGAGTTACCACGTGGCCACGGGCAACCCCCTTCCCGGAAATGTCATTTTCTTCAAAAACCCGTGGGCTCACGGTAATACCCTTCACGATGTTTTCACGGATGCCGGAGTGGAGCTCAGTGGTATGAAGGGACAGTTTGGTTACAGGATCGCCGGTTTCAATGGCATGGGGGAGAAAACCCCTTCGAGTACCTCGTTTGGGGATGCTTCCCCCACGGGTGTTTTTGGGAAACTGTTAAGGACGTCCCGTGCTGTCCCCGGACTGCAGGCGGGCCTTTCCTACTACAGTGCCGACGACACCACGGACTCCGAGCCCGTGGCGACCTCAACTGCTAATCTCGTTTCGGACGAAGACGAGTATCTGATCGGTGAACTGATTTATCGACGCCCGGCTTACCGACTCACCGGTCTCTGGTTGGATGGAACGCAAACCCGCCAGCGCGCCGGGGGTGGCTTCGACAACGAGGGGGACGGTTTCATGGTCGAGGGAGTTTACAACGCCTCGGATAACCTCTCTCTCGTGGGACGGT
>JBDGPI010000108.1:0-16760 GCA_042219765.1 Salsurabacterium abyssinicum (SeqCode) | reverse complement strand
AAGAACGTGGTTGTTCTCGGTGGTGGGGATACCGGTGCCGACTGCGTTGCGACCGCCCACCGGCAGGGGGCCGAGCAGGTCGTTCAGATTAGTATTAATCCGAAACCTCCCGAGTCCGTCACCCTGGAAAATAATCCCTGGCCCGAAAAACCTCATACCTACAAGAAGACCTACGCCCAGAAAGAGGGCGGGGAGGAAGAATTTTCCATCAACACCGACGAATTTCTCGACCTGGACGACGACGGTCACGTGGATCACCTCGGGGCCGAGCGGGTCCTCTGGACGTACGACGAGCAGGGAAGCCGGGTCGACAAACAGGTGATTGAATCGGACCTCCAGATTCCGGCTGATCTCGTTCTCATCGCCATCGGATTCGATGGCCCGGAGTCCGATCCATTTGCTGACCTTGACGTCGAACTCAACCGGGACGGGACCTTCCAGACCGACGATACTTACATGACCGACGTGGACGGACTCTTCGCCGCCGGTGACGCCAACCGCGGGCAATCACTCGTGGTCTGGGCTATCGGTGAAGGTCGGGACGTTGCCTGTCACATCGACCGTTACCTGACGGGCGAAACCGAACTCCGGCCGAGTCTTCAGACGGCCAACCCGCCCATCGATCAGTAACAATACGGGCCCTTTAACGACACTCTATAGTTTCAATCGTTTAATCTGGACTTTCTTCAGAGTTCTTTCTTTCCGATTATCTACACAAAAAAGCTAATCATTCGCCGTATTAACCCCAAATACCAACTATAGGTTTCCGAAATCGTCCTTATTTAGACGAAGTCTAAAATTGGACTGGATTTTTCATTTTTGAGCCTGTACCATTATGTGGTTGGGGAAGTTACCTGCCGTTTCGATTACCTGATCTATTCTGGTTCAGTTTTCGATCTTAATCTCGGGGGAAATTTTACAGGAGGCGTACACGATGAAACTTTCGGAAACGCTTGGAAAAGTTCGAGACCTGTCGTCGCTGAATGATGAAGTACGCGAACGCATCGACGATGTTATTGAATCCGTCCTTGATTTCGTGAAGCTTGATTCCGGGGATGAGCCCCGTAAACAACCCATACTGAAAGAACCGCTCTTCCGGGAAACGATTGAGGAGTGGTGTCACCGGAACCCGGAGTCTCCGGCCCGGCTTGTTTCGATTCGTCCCTGGTCGGAGTCCGACTTCGACACGGAGGCTTTTGACTTCGGCAATGCCTCCAAGCGCGAAATACTTCAGGTGGTCCGTGACCAGTTCGGCGAATCCGTCATTATGACCCAGCTGGATTCGGACGTCTTTGTCTTATTTCTGACCGAGGAAAACGGTAAATACGTGGCGAATGAATTTGACTGGATGAACAAACTTCAGGGCTTAAAGACGCGCCTGTCATCGTCCATACCACTTTCCTTTTACCTCGAGTCCTCCAAGTGGCCCCGGGACGCTTCCACGGCGTCGTCTTTTCTTGATCGTTCGACGCCTGCCGAAACGTACGTTGCCGCGTTCCCGTTTCCCACGTCGGCGGAGCAGCTTGAGGATGCCCTGGAAAGTGTGCTGGAAGTGGACCTTCGTCAACAGGTCGAGGACACCTTACCCGAATCAGTTCGAGATAAGGTTCCCCTCTCCCGGTTTCTTAATTAAGCAGACTTTTAATTAAGCTGTAGGGTGAGTTTGCAGTTTTTGAATTGTAGTTCTGCAGATCCTCGTAATCTATAGAGATTTTTCCATTTTAACGACTTCCAGTCCTTCCCGCTCGGAGCGTTCGACTTCCTCGAATCCGAGTGATTCAAAGAACCCCTGAGCGTTAAGCGGGGATTCAACCGTTATGATCTCGTTTCCGGCCTGCTTGGCCTGGGTCTCCAGGTAATCGTACAGGCGCCGCGCGTGTCCCTCCTCGCGATAATTCTCCGCCGTGTAGAAGGCCAGGATAACCGACTCCTCCATGTCGTAAGCGCCGAAGCAGATCGGTGTGAATTCGGTTTCGGCAAGGATGAATTCGACGTCGTCGTCCTCGATCCAGTCATTCATTTCGGGTAACGGTTCCGCGACGAGTTCGGCGAAGTCCGAGCGGTCGTAAACGGACGTGAATCCGGTTTCAATGGCCTGGCGGCGAACAATCTCCAGGCTGGCAACATCCTCCTGCTCCGCTTCACGAAACGTGACTTTGGATTCCATGGAAAATCTCCAGTGAAATTGATACTTCTTGTTCGAACGGATGGTTCATATTGAACACTGCGGATCCGGCAACGAGGGCCGACAGGCAATCCTTTTACAACAACCTATCCGCAACTTCACTTCAGTGTAGATAGCACAAATCAAGTCCGCAACGCCGAATATGAACTGCTCATCACGAATCATTCCTTTAATCCTATTTACCGAATTAGATGTCGCGACAGTAAACTAACGTCCGAAAGTTCAACAGTCTTTAAGGACTTAAAATGACCCTGGATCTGACAGAGGCATGAGGGGATGAACTTTTAGAGAGATTTCTTGATAGAACACGATTCAGAGTCGTTGATATTTCTGAGAGGATACCTGTTAACCGAACTAATTGTGCGGAAATACGGGGAAGTACAATGGAGTCTTTCGGAAAAAGTTGTTTTTGGATTTTTGATCTTCGATTTTCGATTTAACAAAACAGTGCACTATTACCTCGAAGCTCGATATTCTAGATAAACTGAAACGGTGAAGTGAATTATTCGTGAACGGAGGTAGTCACCGTGACACCGGAACCGACGGCGTCCAGGGAGGACCGGAAGGGCAATCTTCTCGTGCTTTACGACGGCGTCTGTCCGCTCTGCAATGCGTCGGTTGAGTTTCTACTCAATCGGGATACGGAGGGGATTTTTCGTTTTGCTCCCCTTCAGGGTGAGACTGCCGAAACTATACTTGAGCGCCACGGTCAGAGCGGGACCAACCTGGATAGTATTGCCTACGTTCGAGGCTGGGAGACGGACGAGGAGACGATTTACCGCAAGTCCGACGGCGTACTGATGGCGCTTTACGATCTGGGCGGTGCCTGGAGCCTACTCTCATACGCCTGGTACCTGCCACGGTTTCTGCGCGACACCGTCTATAACGCCATTGCTGCCGTGCGTTACTCCGTCTTCGGTAAGTACGACGAGTGTCGCCTGCCGGACCCCGACCAGCGTGAACGCTTCCTCGACTGACACTAACCAGTGATCGGTATTCAGTGGTCAGTGATCAAATGCCTTCGATTGCGATTCTGGAATAGGTTACTGACCACCGACTATTGACTACGGACCAAGGACTACCGACCATGGACCAATGACTATGGACCACGGACTACTGACTAATGAAAGTGAGTGACAAAAATGGCATGGTACCATCAGTGGGGCGCCAGGATACTCGAGCAATTGCCCTGGCTTTACGAGAAATTGACGATGATGTCCGCCAGTAACCTGCCGCCGGGTGTCCCCGAGGCCCCCTGGACTGAGCTGTCGGAGGATCCGTTCGATGCGAGGCTCCTCTTTGTGACCAGTGGCGGTGCGCACGCCCCCTCGGACAAGCCCTTCGACATGAGCGACTCCCGGGGCGATACCTCCTTTCGCTGGGTTAAGTCCGACCAGGACGAGTTCACGATTACCCACGATTATTACGATCACTCCGACGCCGACGAGGACATAAACTGCCTCTTTCCCCTGCCGCTGGCTCTGAGCCTTTCCCGGAACGATCTCATTGGACCCCTGGCCGGACGGCACCTGAGTTTTATGGGTCACATCGAGGATCCGCTTCTGCCGGAATTAATGACGGAAAGCCTGCCACGGATGTGGAATCAGCTCGAGGACAAACCTGAACTGGTTGTTTTGTCCCCCGGATGAGGGACCTGCCAGCGGACCGTGAGTCTGATAGCCCGTTTCGTTGAAAGCAAAGGAATTCCCACCACGTCGCTTTTCCTGCAGGAGGAGATGGCAGAGGCCGTTCCGGCCCCCCGGATGCTGCACGTGAAGTGGCCCTTCGGGAACCCGTACGGCGAACCCGGCCGGCCCGAGTTACAGGCGATGGTGATTCGTCGCCTGCTGTCCCACGCCGAATCTGCTTCATCGTTTGGTGACCTGGATCAACCCGACTGGCCCTGGCGACGAACCGAGGTTACCCTACCGGACGAATGGGTGGATAGGTTACGCCAATAATCGCTTGCTTCTTTTTTTTCATGTCATTCCATGCAACGTCGCTGAAAAAAATCCTCGAGCAGTAAAAACATGCTTTCTCTCTATCCATGGTCGTATTTCTTTAGTGTTCGTACCTCGATGATCAATTACGAATAGATAGCACCTTGCAAGGTAGAGTGGATGGGAAGATAATTAGCTCAGGAATTGACAATTCTCCTTTAAAGACCTTCAAACGGAGGGTTTCAGTTAGGCTAGAGGCTTAGTCTACAATTATTATTATCGATATTTCAAGAATCGGGGGATCTTGGGAGCGGACCATGGACTGGGTTAATCGTTCGGTAATATTTCGTCGGCTAGTTCTTTTCGGCGTTTCACTGATGGTACTCCTCTCAGGATTTCTGGACCATTATTCTCCTATTATTTTTAGCGATGAAATTTACCGGTTGCCCTCCCCCGACAGCGGACGCGGCCTTTTTTGAACACATTGGTTGGTACATGACGGAGGGCGCCCGGTCCTACGTCGATATCTGGGACGTAAAACCTCCCTTTGCCGCGTTTGAGCTTTCCTACCTGGTAGCTCTTATCTCCGGACGGAATATGATCTTCAATCATTTAATGCACCTGGTCATCATGTCCCTGATGGTGATAGGTACCGTTCTTTTAATTGCAGAAGTTCTCTCTCAGGAGTTCGATGACGCCGGGTTCGCCCCTCTGGTCGGCGGGCTTTCATTCCTCGTGTACCCTGCCGTATACCTGGAACCCATTGACGGATTACGTCCCAAGACGGTCATGGTATTTTTTGGAATACTGTCAATCTGGTTCCTGCTTCGGCGGGGGTATTTCATCGGTGGTATTTCGTCCGTACTGGCGGCGTTTTCGTGGCAACTTGGAATTGTCTTTCCGGTTTTCAACTGGGTCGAAAGTCGACGGGACCGGTCGGATGAGAAAGCCGCCCGTCGGTTTCTTGCCGGGATGCTTCTGGGCTGCTTCCTGGTCCTGGCCCCGCTTTTGTACTGGGGCTCGTTGACGTCAATGGTCCGTCAGACTGTTGTCGTACCGGCCGTAATCGGCGAGGGGTTTTATCCCCTGGAGAGACTATTGTTTGTTTGAATCTACTTCGTCTGGCCTGTCTGGTGCTCGGCGGCGGTTTACTGGGAGCGGCAATTGTTTTAAAAGAATGGGGAACGGATACCTGGTGGGTGTCCGTTGGGCTGGCTCTTTTTATCACTCAGGTACTGTTTCTGGATCTTGACAGTTTTCCGGACCTTACTCCTCTGATGCTGTTTGCCGCCCTTGGAATGGGACAGCTGGCAACCTACCTCAATCACCGCTCTCAGGTACTTTTAGTTTTGATCGTTACGCTGTTGATCCCACTGAACGCCTTTGGTTCCTACGTCCCGGGAATTGGTTACCTGGGAACCGGTACCATGAATTTACGGGCCGTAGGGGCATCCCTTCGGAGTGGGATTCAGTTTGGTCCCCTCGGGGAGAAAGGACAAAAGCAATCTGATAAGGACAAACTGGTTCAGGGGAATGACACGAGACTGTCCCGGATGTACTGGTCGAAGCAAGTGCCCCGGAGCTGTTACTATCGTAAATCGATTGTCGAGCAAAAGTGGAAGGAACATCAGCTTAACCACCGCGTGAATTCCTGTAAGCCGCTCAGCTATGTCGAACTGTTCCGGATTTTAAAACAATGAATTCTGGGTGATTGGTTAGACTGTAATACAATCGAGTGACAGTGGGTTAGAGTTGGGAACTGGCCTAAGCAGCAGGATGGCGAAGCCATGCTAACCTACTAGCTTTCCCTGGTTTTCGTCGGTTACTTCCAGGGCGATTCAGTTGAATCCGACGGACAAACTGATTAATACGATAAAGTCATTTTTTATTCAAGATTAATGTTTTTTTAATAATATTCTTTCTTATTTATAAGCTGTTCAGTGAAAGTTGGATTAATTTGATGAAAATGAAGTTTGATTTTTTGAGCGATGCAATTTATATTTGTTTTCACGGTTGAAGGATAGTTGGGAGAAAATGCTTCAGGGCATTATGCTTTCGGAGCAAAGGTGAGCTTTTTCTACCTTTTGGTTACGACTTGTTGTTTTTTGCTCCCTGATAATTATCATCTTATGGTTCATTAGCATTGTTGGATTTCTCTTCTCCTTGACTCACATCTTGGACGTGCATCCCCTATTGCGTCCACCAGTTAAACCTCGTTCTTTTTTTCTGAGCCCTTTTATTTTCTCCGGGATTAAATTTTTCCGGGTGACTGTGCGCTTTTTTCGGCCGGTCACTCGAAACGTCGTCCGGGGAACGGGCCTGGTGGAACGGGTAACTGGTTTTGCATTGTTCAATCTCATAACAATTGAATATGTCTTTGGTCATGGATTGTCGCGTCCGAAATATTTGTTGCGTGGAACTATTGTCGTATTAACTCCATTCATGGGTGATTGTTGATGAGTCGTCTGTCGTTTAGCAACGTTAAGTCACGCTGTGCCGTGCTGGTATTTGTTGCAGTGGTTGGCCTGAGCCTGTTGTCCTCGCCGGTTCTTGCGGAGACGGCAACACAGTCGTCGGTTGAATCCGGTGAATCGCCCCTGCGGGTGGCATTACTGGGACCACTTGGGTCGGAATCCTCGGCAACGGGACAACCTCAGGAAACCGTTCGCAACCGTTCGTTGATGGTTGGCCTTACCCACTATGGAATGACGCTTGGTTATCAGCAACCCAGCTACTCCGTCGAGCTACGTGGCTACAACCAGGATAATTCGACGGTCTACGGAATCCGCGGGGACTACGATTTCTACCCGCTTCAGTCGGGAAGTTTCTACAGTGGAGCGGCCTACCTGAACGTCAGCGAATTCGAAACCGAGCTCACGAAGGGTGACGGAACGATGTACGGAGCTTACGTGGGGTATCAGCATTACCTGACGCCCAGCGTCTCGTTTTCCGTGGATGCCGGGCCCTACCAGGTGGAAGTCACCGACGATCTGTCGGGTGTGACGAGTTCGGGCACGGAGTTCATCCTCGATTACAACCTCTCGCTTCATTTCTTCTAAAGTGGCCGAGACAAGGATTCGGAAAACGCTGAAATGCACTGAGGGAGTAAATTTTGAGTTTACGGGAAGTGTGAGTTGTTTATGATCCGAGAAATTCACGACGACGAAGTCACGATGGAGCAGGAGGTTGAATCCGGACAATCGGATCAAACTACCGGAGCGATTGCCCCCACACAGGGTTTCATCCGCTACGTGAAGTGGGCGGGCCGTGGTCGGCGGGAGGACACGGCACGAAGTGTCCCCGCCGATCGCGCCATCTGCCTACAGTACCGTGCCGGCGAAAGTAACTGAGTTACCACCTGGCAATAAATTGGGTGCTGCACCCGGTTATATAAGAGAGTAATCCGTCACGACATACGTTCTGGAGTCATTGTGAGAAAGATACCAAATAAATGTATACAAACTAATCGGATGGTCTTAACGCTGACTTAAATTAGGAGACAGTAGAGTCACTCGAGTCAATTTATTGAGAAGGTTGGAGTAGTGTCATTAATACGCCCTGGAGGGTTCTTTCGATGCAAAGTGATAACGTCGATCAACCGTTTTTTACAACCCTGAACACTATTGGACGGGGAGTTTTTCGGCTGGTCGCCGTGCTGGCCCTGATAACCGGTGTGGCCAGTGGTGTCCCGGCGTCCGAAACGAAGTCACGGGAGACGGAATCCGTTAAACGCTACGCCTTCGGCATCGGTCCCACCGGTGGCGTGCAGGAGAAGACCGAGAATGACCTTCACAACCAGGCGCTTGACCACTGGGAGGAAGTCAACAGGAACAAGTGTCCCGGTGTGAAGCCGAGGAACTGTGATGCCATCCCGAACAAGGTGCAGGACTACTATTCGAGTAATCCGGGCGATGAACCGGCCAGAGGGGTCGAAGCGATCCGATTAGAAAAGTTCATCGAACCAGCCAAAGCGACGGATGAAGGTACAGGGTTTTCTGCCGGGGATATTGAGACACCTGATATTGATAACGACGGCCAAAAAGAATTGGCGCTGTCGGGATATACAACTCCAAGTTATGCGGCAAAAATAGTTTTATTTGACCAAATCGATAGCAAAAGTTTCTTCGAAAAAATGTCCACGAATCCGAAGCCGCTTCCCTCGGGTTATCTCACAAATGGCGATATGGAATTTGCGGATGTGGACGGTGAGAACGGAGTTGATCTGATAGCCCAAGGGGTCGGGCCAAGCTCTGCTGATACGGTTGCAGTCTATGAAAATAATGGAAATGGCAACTTGAGTTTTCTGACAGGGATATCACCTCTTGTAGCTGAATTTGGTCCAGCTTTAGAAGTTGGTGATCTCGACGGAGACGGTGATCCGGACGTTGTTGTTAGTGGAAATGATGGAACCAGCACTCCACGGCTTATCGTTTTCCACAACGACGGAAGCGGTACATTTTCGATGATTCAGGAACCGATGACCGGTGATGGGGGCGGAATAGCACTATCGATGATGGAACTTGGCAATTTGAATGCCGACACCTTACCCGACCTGGTTGTAGCCGGTGATGACGAATCCAACAAGAGGCTAATTGTCTATAAAAATTCTGGTTCGGGTACCTTTGTCAAGACGGATGAGCCACTTGGAGCTAACAGCGGAATTTACTCAGGTGATCTTGCTTTAGCGGATGTAACCGGCAATGGGCGGAAGGATATACTCACCGCCGGACCCGGAGCTCCAATCTCCGAAAATGATGACCGCTTCTTCATTTTTGAAAATCAGAGTATCAGTAATTTCACTGAGGTCACGGGAGTATTTGACACCGAACCGTTGTACTTTGCGGGGCCAAAGTTAGCCGTTGCTGATTTTGGTGGAGATGGTGATAAAGATTTTACGATCCAGGGTCGATACGTAGGAAGTACTGGCTACTACGACGATGTTTTTCGTACTCTGACGTTCATGAATGACGATGGACCAGGGGCCTCATTTACCCAACAAGAACAACCCTTCGTAGAATCCGGTGACGATACTGGATTGCAGGGCGGTGCAATTCATGCAGCTGATATCGATGGGGACGGAGACAACGACCCCATCTATTCTGGCGACCAAGAGTCGGATGGTACGTTCGGTGGGGGCGGAATATTTAAAACCCGGACTATTATTTACGAAAACAAAGCGCCCTGAGGCAGCGTCCATGAACAATGTTATATTGGTAGCCTGGGGTTCTTGAGATTCTCGTAAAACCGAAACGGCATCCGGAACTTGAACACACGTTCAAAACTAAATTTGTATTTTGGGGTTATGGATTTTATATTGGTATTGGTAAGGAAAACATTAATTGGACTTCTTGTAAGCACTACTGGTTAATGATTGATCCTAACGTAGTTAAATTGTTTCGTGGCAGCTTCTGAATTGTCTCGATCATGTTCGTGTTGGTTAATTTGGGTTTTGTATCCTGACTCCTCGTCTCACTCCTCGTACTTTCTTCTTCCTAAAAAATTTAATTACTGCGTTTGGTCATCGGGACCTGTATTTCCACAGACTGATGATCAGGGTGGACTGGTTTTGATCCTGTTGTCAAGCCAGTCCGTTAAGCATCTCGGCCCAAAAATATATCCCGATAATAGTCCAACAGAACTGCTATGGTATTGAGTTTTGCCGGTTGATATTAATTCTTGAATGAGGCTCCTTAACTTTCTACTAATTGGGTGATATTGATGCTTCCTCTGTTTCAGGAGAGTCTTGTTGCGCGGCATGTCATAGTGATTTTTACTGCAATCGTTGGTCTGAATTTAATCTGCTCACCGGTATTGGCGAAGAACGCAACGAAGTCTTCAGTACATTCTGCGAAAGCGTCCAAGCGGGTAGCTCTGCTGGGTCCCCTTGGATCCGAATCCTCCGCAACGGGGCAAACACAAAAGACTGTGCGGGATCGCAGGATGATGGTCGGTCTTACCCACTATGGAATGACGCTTGGCTACCAGCAGCCAAAATACTCCTTTGAGCTACGTGGCTACAACCAGGATAATTCGACCGTTTACGGAGTCCGCGGAGACTACGATTTTTACCCGCTGCAGAAGGGAAGTTTCTACGGTGGGGGTGCTTATTTGAACGTTAGTGAGTTCGAAACCGAACTCACCAAAGGAGACGGCACGATGTACGGTGCATACGTTGGTTATCAACATTTTCTTACGCCCAGCGTGTCGTTTTCGCTGGATGCCGGTCCCTACCAGGTGGAAGTAACCGACGATCTGTCCGGCGTTACGAGTTCGGGAACGGAGCTTGTCCTGGATTACAACCTCTCGCTTCACTTCTTTTAGAATCAATAGTCGTCAGGGGAAGATTTTGGGTTCCCTGTAGTTTTGAGCGTTACGGTTACTCACGATTTGATGGGTGACGAGTTGTTTTCGGGATAAAAGTAATCACCTAATTGGTAATTGAATTGTCAGTAATTCTTCTTTACGAGGATGTGATTGTTGATGATGACTGTTTCGTCATACCCAATTCTGAAATCGATTGATTGCTCTAAATCACTCAGAAAAACCTCGCTACTAATAATTATCTTCATGGTAATAGTTGGCCTGGCAGTCGGTGCGACGGTGAAGGAAACCAAGGCAGAATCCAACGTTGCTTCGGACAAAGTTTTACGGATTGCCTTCGGTATTGGACCTACTGGGGGTGTTGAGGAGAAGACCGAGAACGACCTCCACAATCAGGCACTGGACCACTGGGAAGAGGTAACCAAAAAGAAATGCGTGGGAGTTCCAGCTGAGGATTGTGAAGCAATTCCCGAGAAGGTTCAAAACTACTACGACAAGAATCCCTCCGATGAACCCGCGAAGGTACCCGGAACGTTCGACCTGGTGAAGATCCAGGACCCGATGGTCGAAGAGGATGATGGTACGGGAATCATAGATTCGGGATTGGATCTTGCTGACCTGGACGGAGACGGGTACCCGGATCTCGGGGCCATGGGTAAGAGTGATAATGGAGAGGATTTTCTGCTCTACGAGAACGACGGGACCGGCCACTTTGATAATACGACATTCAGTGCGGCCCCAACGCCGGCTCAACAAGAGGCTGCTGTCGCCTTCGGGGATCTTACCGGGAACTCTTCAAATGATCTGGTAGTTGCGGGTGGTGACGATAACACCGATGGAATTTTGAAAGTCTACCACAATGACGGAAGCGGTAATTTTAATGAAGTTGAAGAGCCCCTCGGGTCGGACACTGGACTCGGTAGAGCTCCCGCAGTGAATCTGGCTGACGTCGATAACGACGGGGATCTCGACCTAATCGCACAGGGTTGGTACGGATCCCGTATTAGACTGGGCCTATTCGTTTTCCACAACGATGGAACTGGGTCGTTCGGGTCTCCTGAGCAGAATTTACTATCCGACACTTCGCTGGCCGTCGGTGGCCTCGGCGTGGCTGATCTTAATGGAAACGGACAGAAGGATCTAGTTGCTTCAGGATTCGACGATGGTGCGGGGGAACATTTATTTGTATTTAAAAATACCGGTAGTGGCACCTTCACGCTGGATCAGGAACCAATGAAGGATCTTAATGATGGAACCGGAGTTACAAATGAGCAAAACGGCTTAGAACTGGCGGATTTTGACGATGACGGCGATAGGGATCTTCTGCTGGCAGGGTACGACGAAAATGTTGATACCAGGTTAGTGATTTACGAAAACGATGGTTCCGGACAGTTTACGAGCAAACTGCAGGATTTCAGTGATACTTACGGTACGAATGCAGACGGGGATGTGGCCGTGGCCGACTTTACGCAGGATGGAACAATGGAGTTTGCGGCAAGCGGTAATCTTGGTACTGGCTCTCCGAAAAAACTGGTGGTGTTTGACAGAAATGCTTCCGGGAAATTTGAAGTGATCCTTGAGCCCTTCAAGGACAACGACGAAGAGGATACTGGTGTTGATCTCGGTGAAATTACCACCGGCGACATCGATGACGACGATGACCCTGATCTGATTGTTTCGGGTCAAGACAACAGTGGCCAAAAACGCTTGATTGTTTTTGAGAACCAGGTATTTAAGTAGAGATTGATCCCGAGGCTGTTGACCTTTCTGGTTGGAAGAAGGGATTGAACTGTCTTTTATCTCATAATTATCCGTGAGGGATGATAATTGCAATATTTAGGGATTTTACGTTCAATTAGCTTTTACCTTGTTTTTGTTCTGGTGATTATTTTCTCGAGTACCGGGATGGTATCGGGTCCCTTTGCCGGAGAGAAAAACGCGATAAAGCATAAAGGCGAATCATCACCGAATATTGCTACGCATCGAGTCGCTTTTGGCATCGGTCCAACCGGAGGCGTCGAGGAGAAGACCGAAAACGACCTCCACAATCAGGCACTGGACCACTGGGAAGAGGTAACCAAAAAGAAATGCGTGGGAGTTCCAGCTGAGGATTGTGAAGCAATTCCTGAAAAGGTTCAAAACTACTACGACAAGAATCCCTCCGATGAACCGGATAAAATTCCCGGAACGTTCGACCTGGTAAAGCTTCAGGAACCCATGGTTGACTCCAGTGATGGAACAGGAGTTAGAGCCTCCGGTTTATCGTTGGCTGATGTGGATGACGATGGTGACCAGGATCTTGGTGTTATAGGAGGAAGCGAGAGCGGGAATACATTTCTGCTTTACGAGAATGATGGTAGCGGTCAGTTCGGGGTGCCGTCATTTACGGCCAGTCCCGCGCCGGGCAAAGAGAGAGCCGATCTGGAGTTCGGTGACATAGACGGTATGAGCGGTAGCGATATGGTTGTGACCGGAGGTTTTGATGCCAGTTCGGCAATCTTTAAAACTTACAGTAACGATGGAATGGGAAATTATACCGAATTCGAAAATCCCCTGGGATCCGATACCGGCCTTGGGAGATTTCCCGCCCAGAAGCTTGCTGACCTCAACAACGACGGCCATCTGGATTTAGTTGCGCAAGGGGTGTTCAATAGCAGCAATTTTAATTCGGGGGTGTTTATATTTCACAATGACGGTAGTGGCTCATTTGATACTGCCGTTCAAGACGCCATGAAGGACAATGGGGAAGATACCGGGCTGCTCTGGGGGGACCTTGCGATAGCCGATCTTAACGGCGACGGTTACCGGGATCTGGTTGGATCGGGATACAGCATTGATGCTGGTTTCTCTACACTGGAGCGATTGATCGTCTTTAAAAATACTGGTTCGGGAACGTTTACCAAGCACGATGAACCCATGAAAGATCTCAATGACGGCACCGGAGTAATATCAGGGGCAAAAGGACTGGAGCTTGCCGATTTCAACGAGGATGGCCATCCGGATCTGCTGATCGTTGGAGAGGATAGTAATACTGATACACGACTTGTCATTTACGAAAACGACGGGACCGGTGACTTTATCGAAAAAATCCTGGACTACAGCGATACATATGGGGGTTATGCAGGTGATGTTACCGTGGCGGACTTCAACCAAAACGGAAGCCCGGATTTTGCAGTAACCGGAAGAAAGAGTTCATCAAGTGATACAGGACAGCTTATCGTTTTTACAAATAATGGTACTGGTAGTTTTGACAAAAGGATTGAACCCTTCAAGAAGTCCGAAGGCGATTCTAATCCGGGTCTATCCGATGGTGAGATTATATCCGGCGATGTTGATGGTGACGGGGATCCGGACTTGATCGTCTCAGGAAAAGACAGCAATTACGACAAACGATTGGTGGTCTACGAAAATCAGGTCTTCACGGAGTAATTGAATGGGTTTTCGCTTTTGGAAATCCGAAGGCATAAGTTCGTCCGAGCAGTGGGAAGTGCCTGCACAATTCGGGTACGAAGTTTTATCGATCGAGCAAAGCCAGTAATTGTACCACACGGCTTTATTTGGTGCCGTCAAAGCAGTCGACCTTCGGATAAGAATCAAAACTGGATCAGTCCCAGTTTGAGGTTGACTGATTGAGATAATTAACCACCGTGTTTTGCTTTAAGCAGGAATTTTATTCTGGTTTTTTGAGAAACGACTTTTTACTGGATGGCGAGTCGCGGCTGATTCCTGCGAAAATCAGTTGATGGGTAGGTGAAAGCCGGCACTGATCCAGGGATTTTTATGGATCAATGACACGGCCCTTCAGGAGTTTAGTTATCTGGTGTAACAGCGGGTCAATGGTTGGGAACAAAGAGTTGATCTTAAAATCGTGAGCTGAGGGAAGTTAAGTGAAATCTTCACTCGTGACGATCGTATATTGACTTCACCCGGTCCCTTCGTGACCCGGGGCGGTCCGGTGTTCAACTCCCTCGTAATCTATCTTCAAGATTTTCAGTTATAGCCACTGATTCTGTACAGCTAAGGCCGTGTGAGAAAGATCACATCATCGTTCCCGGAGGTCGTAGTTTAAAGTTATGTTGGAAACAAATAGTGATATTACATAAATAAGATTGTTGTGAACGAGTGGATTACTCGGGGGAACACAATTGCATGATTTCATCGGTTTCCGAGAAAGCTTGGTTCAAACGATTTTTTTGAGCGAAACCGTAAGGATGTCGGTGTCCGTGGAAACGAGGAAGTAATATTTCACAGGGTTTATTAATACCACTCGTTCAAATGACCCCTTGACAGTGATCTCGACTGACTGCATCAAGAATTTTAATTCATCACGGAAACTGAGGTCATCGATACATGTCCGCTAAGAATGGCAGTGGCTCCAATGGGTCCGAGAAGTCCCTGGATCAAAATAGTTACCGACAGCAGGGGAAATCCTTTGAGTCCATGCGTGGGATCATCCGCTACGTGAAGTGGACGAACCAGGGTCAGAGGAGTGGCGATGAGAGAAGCGTTCCGGCCGATCGTGCGATCTGCATTCAGTACCGAGCGGATGAATAATCCGAGGGAGGAACGCTAGTTTATCAACTTTTCGATAAGTGTTTTCAAACGTTGAACTGGTCCTATAAATTAATCAACATCTTTTAAGAAGGATTATTGGAGTGCAATTTTCCCAAAAACGCTTACACAGGAGTTGATTTAACCAGGGTTTTTTGTTCTTTAAATCCTTAAAAAGGAGTTCATACAATTGAGTCATCCGGAGCAATTATTATTATTTACAATGTTTTCTTTTAAAATTCCTTCCGGTTGGTTAAAATCCTCCTAGATTTTATATTTACGCAGTTATTGTAACTTGGTCTGATGAAGTCGTTGAGATTGATACTCCACCAAACAGGATGGTTTGACTCTGAATGAAGAAATTACGCAATTGTCCCCTTTTCGACTCACTTTCGGACGAAGAACTCAAACGAGTTAAGGATCAAGGAGAAAATATTAGCCTGAGTGAGGGTGAGGTTCTGTTTGAATTGAACGACGTTGGCGAGGAGTTGTACGTAATTCTTGAGGGCCTTTTACAGATATCGATCCCCGATACTTACAGTGATCGCCAGAAAGCGCTGGCTCTGCTGGGGAGTGGGGAATTTGTCGGTGAGATGGCCATATTGACCGAGAATGACCGCAGTGGTCGTGTGGAAGCCCTTGAAGAAACAACTTTATTTCGGCTCGATGGCGAGGTCTTTCGTGATCTGCTCGTTGAAATACCCCAGATCGCGCTAAACTTATCCTCCACACTCTGTGAGCGCCTGGGTCGTACCGACCAGGAAGTGAAGTCCATGGCATTCAAGAATGTAACACAGCGAGTGGCGGAACAATTGCTTAAACTGGCCGATCTGTTCGGCAAGGGCGACGAGGGTGAAGTCGGGTTTGAGATGACCCACCAGAAACTGGCCGACCTCGTGGGCAGCCACCGTGAAACTGTCTCCCGTCACTTAAGTGATCTCGAGGAGAAGGATATTATTACGGCCGACGAGGGCAAACTCTACGTCAACAATCGTGAACGACTCGAACAGATGACCTGATGAAGTGGTAATTGTTTCACTTAATGGCTCTTAACAGGGGCCTAGAATATGATGCTTTGATCTATCGCCTGGCTCCTGCATAGTTATTACTAAAAAGAAAAATAATAATAGTTATTAGATCCATACAGGTATTTTCAGTCCGTTTCACAATAAGTGGGAACAAACCTGGTTTAGTATAATGCCCTCGGGTTCAAAAATTAATGGCACCGTTGAAACCCTTAATGAGTCAACGATTTGCGACGAAATAGAAACCAGAAAATCGTTGAGATAAATAAAAGCTCTTTCACAAACTGATCGATGTTGTGAACAATCATCTTCAGGATCAGCTCCCGGAACTGTCGGTACCAGATCCGGGTTCGGAGTCGATCACCGTATTTTCGTTTGATCGCCGAGAAGACCGATTCACTGTTGCTTCGCTTATGATAGTCCTCGTCATTCATTCGGGCATTAGCTGCATAGTGAACCGGCGAGGATTCACAGTGACGAATTAACGGGCGAATATTGTCGTCTCGAAGTTGATCCCGAAACGATTGATCGTCGTAGCCCTTGTCGGCCGCAAGGGCCGAGAGGTCCGAATGCTTCTTAAGCAGCTTTGGGCCGATTTGTGTGTCGTGTTTTCGGGTCGTCGTGAAGTGAACATCCATGACTACGTTCGTTTCAAGATCGGCCAGAACGGTTGTTCTGATGCACTTGATGGTCATCTTGGCGGTTTTCGCATAATATTGAGAGGCACTGGTCCGTTCG
>JBDGPI010000107.1:767-4534 GCA_042219765.1 Salsurabacterium abyssinicum (SeqCode) | reverse complement strand
CTTGGATTGGATAACCTCGTATTTCTCGTCCATAAGTCGATTCGCAATAAAATTATTGGATCGATGGGAAGTTTTTCCGACATCAACTGGGACAAAACGGTCTGTTATTCCCGGGGGCACATCGGGCAGGTGTACTTGACCGACCGGATCAAACAGCGACCCGACCAGTACAGTGCGAAGCGCCAGGAGATTGCCGATACACTCAAATCGGAACTGGTCGACCCGGAGACGGGGGAACCGGTGGTGACGGACCTGTTTTTCAAGGAGGACCTCTGGGAAGGGCCGTACCTGGACGAGGCGCCGGATATCTTTCTCGTTATGGAGGACTGGAAGTACATCGCGTATCCGCTGTTTTCATCGGGTCCCGAGTTGTTTTTCCGTCACATACAGAACAACCGGTACGCCAACCATCGAATGAACGGAGTGTTCTTTGGTCGGGGACCGTCGTTTCAATCCACCGATGACGTCGAGGGGGCCAGTATCGTGGACGTGGCTCCCACCTTGCTGTACCTGAGTGGTCTCGAGGTCAGCGAATACATGGACGGTGACGTTCTCGAGCAATTTTTATCCGAGGGACTCTTAGAAGAACATCCCCCCGAATCCAAGGAATACGAACTGGAGCTTCCGGAACACCTCCGTGAGAAGGCCGAACAGGACGAGGACGTGAAAGAACGTCTCCAGGGTCTCGGGTACCTGGGTTGAACGCTCACAGCGTCGACCGATCAAGGCTACAAATATTAACTACAGCCTTTAATTTCAACTTCGGATTGGACTGTTCCCCGTGAATCGATACAGAACGGGTGCAATCTTCGCCACGTTATTCGCGGCAGTATACATAGCGCTACACTACCTCCCTTATCTTTCTCCACTGCGGATTTTATCGGACGATTACATGAACGTGGCACCGGTCCTCTGGAAGTTCTGGTCGCCGGATTTATTCCCGGGCAACCTCCACATGGATTACCTGTATCACAAGCAGACCGGGGTCTCCTGGTTATATTTCTACGGGTATTTGTTTCCTCTTTCGGGCATCATCAATCCAATTAGCCTGCTAAAAATGACAGGATATTCAATGCTGGTGCTGTTATTTATCCTGGCCGGGCAGGGATTTACGAGTGAAACCGATTTTTATCGCGCTTCGATTGTTACGGTTGTTTTTCTTCACCTGGCTCCCTCGGTGAATCCGTACCCGGGACTGGCCCGGTCGTTCAGTGTGCTGGCTTTTATGGCGCTATTATGGTCGGAGAGAAGAGGACAGAAAGTTCCACCTATCGTGTTGGTGGCTTTTACGGCGGGGGTGTATCCTCCCGCGGCCCTGGTCATGCTGGTGTACGTCTGGTTTAAGCTATTTGAGACGTGTTATTCGGGAGAAGTGGGAGCGGAAGATTTCTGGCCCCCGATCGCGACCCTGCTATTGTTTCTCGTGATGCTCACGCCGTACTTCACGGGGATGGCGAATCCCCAGTTTGCTTCGGCGGACACCTGGGTACAACCCCTGGAGTACAACCTGTATTCTCTGCAGGGATTCTGGGACACGATTGTAATTGGATCCGGCCGAACGGCCTTCATGAGAGCCAAACTAACCTATGTCACGTTTGTCGTGTTCGGGGGATTGGTTCTACTGCAATTGCTTGTTTTACGGGGACAGTTTCAGTGGTTTCGGGAGTGCAAGTTACTGCTGTTGAGTGGTCTGTTCACCTGGCTTTGTGCCCACCTTTTGCATCCCATGATCTATCATCCGTTTAAGTATACCCGCGTTGTCTTACCGCTGATCGTTGTGTATTTATTTTGTGAAAACTACCTTTCGTTCTTCGGTCGAATACGTTCGTGGCTCGGGGATCTTGAATGGGTCGGTTATGGATTACTCATCCCGGGGTTGCTTCTGGGAATATCCTACATGGGATGGCTGGTAGTAATAGGGCCATCGATGTTTATTCAGTACATGCGAAATCCGGGAACCGTGTTTTGGGGATTATTTCTTGGCAGTATTCTGATGATTGCCTTTTTGATTACTCCAATCGAAGAATGGGAGGGTGTACACTGGGAACGGTGGGTCCCACTGGCGCTTCTCGTTGTGTGGGGGTTTTATCCGCATTGTTTCACGAGCTGTGTTGTGTACTACGAGGATTACTTTTCGGTTTCAAACTACCGGGGAATGTACAAACGGTTGAAACAAACCCCCCGGAAAACGGTGGTGGCCGGGCCGCCCGGTACGATGGATACCATACCCGCCTACGCCCGTCGGGGAGTTTATTTCAATCACGAACAGCACAAGATTAAGGCACTGTGTGAACGGATCCGAACGTTCAAGAAGATATACTACTCTTCGAGTGGAGAGGAGATTCTATCCTACCTCGAACGTACGGGAGTTGATTATCTCGTGGTTAACCGGTTGTACTATCAGCCGAGATTTCGCCTGTTTGGGTGTGGTAAGCGTGTTCGTCGGGAAGGCGAGTCCGTATTAAACCAGCAGTTTTCCGAGTCCGAATGGGAGAAACGTGGAATTATTTACCTACTTTCCCGGGATGATCTACGGTCAGCTTTCAGACAGTGAAAATGTATTGGGGAATTCGTTTAAAGAGTCGGGGATTGTTAGGTTTTTTTAATTTCAGGTTGTTGACTGGTTATTTTGCTCAGAACGCCCGTTCTTCGGGGTTATTGTCGTGGGGAAACCCCAAGCAAAACAAATTATTCACGGGCTGAGAGTTACGATTGAGTGTAAGACCTTTCTTACGGAGTTTACTGGTGTTAACTATTTGAGAGAGGAAGCGAGTTGAACTAGGCCGTTACTTGCAATTGTTCAAACTTTTACATTAGCCTTTGAACGAGCTTTGGAAATTCCCTTACACGCAAGAGTTATTTATGAAACAGGGGGTAATTGGTCGATGGAAACGTTTTCGAATATTATGGTCCCCGTTGACATGTCCGATAACTGCATGGGAGCCCTGAAGCAGGCGATTGATATGCAGGAGGGCACGGACGCGTCGGTTACGGTGCTACACGTGGTTCCAAAAACAAATGAAAGCAGTCGTGCTTTCGACGCCATTTATAAGAAGGACGTGTCCCGGAAAAAGCTATTTGAAAATTACGTGTTACCGGAGGTCGAAGAATGGATCGAGGCACTCGAGCTGGATATTGACTGGAGGAACCGCCTAACGGTGGCGGCGAGGGTAGGCCGCCCCTCGGAAGAAATAGTTGAATACGCCAGTGAAAATGGTGTGGATCTCATCGTCATGGGGACACACGGACGAACGGGGATAAAGCGGTACTGGATCGGCTCGGTGGCCGAGAGAGTCGTACGGATCGCCCAATGCACGGTGATGGTGGTACCGACAGGTGAACGAGCAAACCCGGACGTTATGCCAGAGGACGAAGAGTGACAGCTTTCGTTGATAGTGCTTTGGTAACTGTAAATCCCCTTACATCGAACTGTTCAATTCAAGTGACGTTTTGGCGTGCGATATTTTGAGTATCCCCTAAGACAGTGGATCCCGTGGTCGTTTCAATCGTCGGACTGGGGAGAAATATTTTCGACGGAGCAATCATTCAGTGGCGGTTCATCGTAGTGATTATTTCGGTCCCAGGTTGGATTGAAATAACCGATCGGGATCAATACGAGCTCCGTCGACCTGAATACCAAGGTGTAAATGCGGACCGGTGACCCGACCGGTTGAGCCCGATTCTCCGAGTATTTGTCCTTTGCTAACCTGCTCCCCCTCCTCAACCAAAATATCAGACAGGTGTATATACATGGAATGAAGGCCGTT
>JBDGPI010000107.1:0-757 GCA_042219765.1 Salsurabacterium abyssinicum (SeqCode) | reverse complement strand
GAAAAAGTGGCCGGTGAGCGAGACTTTCCCCTTGTTGATTGCGCTAACAGGAGTACCCACCGGAATTGGGTAATCCTCGCCCGTGTGTGGACTGCGAGGCTTACCATTAATAATTCGCCGGTACCCAAAACTATTTCCCGTGTCGTACCGGTCCAGGGGAAATCGGAACGGCTTGGTCCAGTAGCGGGTGTCGGAAACCCTGTTTAGTACGGCTCGGATGGATTTTTTCTTGGAACGGACCCTTTTGAGATCCTCCTCGGATAGGGAGACTTTTCCCTCGTCCTCGATGGTTAAGTGCTGGGTTCGAAATTGAGTGGGTTGTACTTGTAGTCGGAATGTGCGGGAACGTTTCTCGGAGGATTTACATCCGGGGGTGGAAACCTTGATGGAATAATCACCGGGTTCCCGGTCGAGATCGATTCCGAGTAAAGCGTTAGCGGATTCCCCGGTGCCGTGGAAGGGAACGCGCCGGTTATCGAATGTTGCCCGGGGCCGGCAATTAAAGGTGCCGGGAAGAGTAACGAGGACAAACGAGCCCTGTTGAACGCGGTTTTGAGAAAGTCGTGGTCCCTGGGAATCAGCTTTGGCCGAGGGGAAACCAAATAAAAGCAGAAGGAGTCAGACGAAGGCTGAGGTGTAAACCCGAAAATTGAAGTTTGACCAAAAGGACATATAATACTACGTCCTTTGAAAGAAGACGTAACGGGGCCGTAGCTCAGTCGGGAGAGCGTCTCGTTCGCAACGAGAAGGTCAGGGG
>JBDGPI010000106.1:5060-5363 GCA_042219765.1 Salsurabacterium abyssinicum (SeqCode) | reverse complement strand
CCTTGAGAACGTCAAGGAAGCCGGCATGAAACCCTGCAGTGGTGGCATTGTTGGCATGGGCGAAGACGAGAAGGATATCGTTGAACTCGCTCTGGAACTGAAAGAACAGGACCCGGATATTGTTCCTATTAACTTTCTAATTCCCGTTCCCGGCACGCTTCTCGACAACGAAGGCGACATAACGACTGAGGAATCCCTCAAAGCGCTCTGTTTATTCAGATATGTTCTCCCGGAAAGTGACCTTACCATTTCGGCAGGTCGGGAATGGCACCTTGGTCCGGCCCAGAAAAAAGCGTTGAAAAT
>JBDGPI010000106.1:4113-5050 GCA_042219765.1 Salsurabacterium abyssinicum (SeqCode) | reverse complement strand
GTGATTACCTGACAACCAAGGGTGAAGAGGCTCGGGAGGATTACGAAATGCTCGAAGAAGAAGGGTACAATATCGTCGGTACTCCGGGAAAAGATCAGAATCAGGAAGCCGAATCCCTGGCCACCTAATCGTCAAATACGATCCTCATCCCGACCGGACACTTAATTGCCCCTTAGTGTGTTAAACCATAACCCGGTTTGATTAAGCCAGTACGAGTACACTTAGTTATTCTGAGGGTCCTGGTCTACGGCTACGTCTCATCCGTAGGACCTGGGTGATTAGATCCTCAGGTCAATTTGCGCGCCCTTACCGTCCTCCCTGGATCCCTGATCGTTCGATTCTTCCTCATTCCGATGACGTGGTTGTCGGCGCGCGAAATAATTAGGACTCCCCTGACTGCCTTCTTCGTCAATTTCTTTTCCCCGGGCACTATCGGCCGCATCAACGTTCTCCCGTAGGCTCTGGGCCACAGTTTGCCGTGAAATTCGGTTACGGACTTCCTTAGGGAACCGTTTTTCCCGGGAGGCTCTATTGGCCGCGTTCTTTTCCTGCATAAACAGAACCTGCAGATCCATCGGTGTAACGGCCATAGTCGGTCATCCCCAGTAAGAATTTAACGGTTAGCCGTTTATTTAGGTAAAGTTACACCGTTCAGTCACTTAAACGGATTTCCGGCCAGTAAAATTCCATATACCAAACTTATCTTCTATAGAACCCTTCCCTTTAAGCGAGTTTAACGTTCGCACTCCGGTCTCAAATCCGGTTTCAGGGATACCTTGCCGGAGAATCAAAACTGCATAATACACACATTGTCGAGCTGATAAGTTCGGGATGTACTGACGACAGGGGTGGGAAAGACGGCCTGGAACGCTCTACAGAACCGATACAGTTACTAAATCTCGAAGTCTATTTGGACGCCTTTACCGTTCTTCCGGGA
>JBDGPI010000106.1:0-4103 GCA_042219765.1 Salsurabacterium abyssinicum (SeqCode) | reverse complement strand
TCGCTTTCGTCCTCTTCGGTCTCCGGTTCTGGTGAGGGACCGAAGTACCCCGGGGTTCCCGGCCGACCATCCTCGTCCGCATTGTCGGCATCTATAACTTCACCGATATTATCGCGGCTGATGGACTTCTTTAGGTCTGGTCTCCGGGACAGCCGATTGCGGATATCACCTGGTAACTGCTTCATCCGTGAAGCCTCCTAAATGAAAAGGTTTCCACCGATTTTTCGGCGGTTTGGGTCGAAAAAGGAACAAATCGACTCCGGCAGGAAACAACATCCGTGTTTTCCCGCCAAATGACTCATCACTCTTTATTATCGTCCGCTACAGCAATCCCTTTAGTTCATTAAGGGCTATTTTTTGGCGAACGTTTATTTTTTTCGGAGATAATACAGGTTTGCCCGGACGATTTTCTAAATCCCTGGATAACGTCCCGGGGTATCGTCCTAGAGCGGAATATTACCGTGGTCGATTTTATCCTCGCGGTAATCTCGTCCTTTCAGGGCAACGTCCAGGGCTTGAAGAAGTCTGTTGCGGGTTTCCTCGGGCTTAATAACGTCGTCGAGGTAACCCATGCGGGCGGCTTCCCAGGGATTACCAAACCGTTCACGAAATTCCTCGAGTTTTTCCTGGTGAGCTTCCTGAGGGTTATCGGCTTCCTCGATTTCATCGCCATAGATAACTCTTACCGCGCTTTCGGGTCCCATGACGGCAATCTCGGCAATCGGCCAGGCAAAATTAAAGTCGGCACCAAGCTGTTTCGACGCCATCACACAGTAGGCTCCACCGTAGGATTTACGGGTGATGACCGTTAAAAGTGGTACGGTAGCCTCGGAGTAGGCATACAGGAGTTTGGCGCCATGCCGAATGATTCCTTCTTGCTCCTGTTCCTTTCCAGGGAGGAAACCGGGAACATCCTCCAGAGTAATGATCGGTATGTTGAAAGCATCACAGAGTCTCACGAACCGGGCACCTTTGTAGGACGCCTTGATGTCGAGAGTCCCAGCGTTGTACTTGGGTTGATTGGCGACGATGCCAACGGAGCGTCCACCGAGTCGACCGAAACCGGTGACGAGGTTCCGGGCAAATTCCGGCTGTATTTCCATGAAGCTACTTCCGTCTATGATTGCCTTAATTACTTTCTTTACCTCGTAGGGTCGGGTTTTGTCCTCGGGTACCAGTTCCCCGAGACCATCGGAATTTTCCGGCAATCGGGTGTCGAGAGTCCGGGGGTTTTCCTGGTAGTTGTCAGGAAGGTATGAAAGGGCTTTAATGGCAAGATCGAGTGCTCTCTCGTCGTTCTCGCCCACCAGATGTGCGACGCCGGACTCCTTCTGGTGGACGTTTGCGCCTCCAAGGTCAGTGTGTGAAAGTTGTTCACCCGTTACAGTTTCAACGACATCCGGTCCGGTTACGTACATAAAACTCGTATCCTCCACCATGATAACGATATCATTAATTGCCGGTGAGTAGACTGCACCTCCGGCACAGGGACCCATGATGAGGGAGATCTGTGGTATTTCACCGGAATATTGAGTGTTGCGGTGAAAAATTTCGGCGTAACCGGCCAGACTCCGGACCCCCTGTTGGATGCGAGCCCCTCCGGAGTCATTGATGCCGATAATCGGAATGCCGTATCGAGCGGCCTGATCCATGGTTTTACATATTTTACTACTATTCTCCTCCGAGAGGGTTCCTCCGGTTACCGTGAAATCCTGACTGTAACACGCCACTTTACGGCCATTGATTTCTCCAAAGCCACAGACAACCCCGTCGCCAGGCACGCCGGAACCATCACTGGTTGCTTTGGGATCGGCCTCCCGGCTCTGAACCAGTGTATCTATTTCCTGAAAAGTACCTGTGTCGAAAAGGTAGTTGATTCGCTCCCGAGCGGTTTTTTTCCCTTTGTCGTGTTGCTGAGAAATACGTTCCTTCCCGCCTCCCATCTGACCCTTATGTCTGAGACGGTCCAGTGTCTCCTCGGGGGTTTCATTCTGAAAATGATCGCCGTTCTCGGCAGTCTCGTCGGTTATAGGCTGTTCGGATCCACCGTTTTTTTCATTGTCTTCGGATTCCTGTGCCGTTACGTCCGCCGCGGATTCATCCGATACTTCGTCATCACTCATTGTTCAACCCTCCAGTAAACTTATTAAAGAAGAAATAACCAGATCCCCAGCACGAGAAGAAGGATACCTCCAAGCGCAATACCAAGGATCAGTTCGTTCCGCATCATATCATCGAAAGTGTCGCTCCCCTGTTCTTTGCTTCGCAGTGTTGATTCAGGAACAAGAATACTGACGTCTTTTCCGCAATTCACCTTTCCTTTCAAGCCCTCCCCTAAATCAACTTCCATGCGTAATTTCCCTGACTTCGTACCGCCTTTAGCAATTAGTTTCGCTGAAATCAGGCCGTTGTCTTCCCGTCTGTTCTCAAGGGTACTGGCTACGTCCTTGTCGTAGTCCTGGGGATTACCTGGATCCACGTAGACGTGATCACCGGGATTAACTCGGCTTACCGGCATCCCCTTGACGGGATTAATTTCGACGTGGCAGGGAATTTCCGTATCCGAGCTTGATGCCCCCGACGTCGACCCCTGGGCTTTCTTAGTAGTGGTTTCGAGGTGCAGCTTACGATCGATATCCGTTGAAAGAGAAAGTTCCGAAAGCTCAAGATCATCGGCAATGAAAGCTTCGAGAATTCCCTCGAGCAGATCCAGGGTACCGGATTTCACGCACTCTCGCACATCGGAATTAGGATTGGACCATATTTTTCGCAACGAACTTTCCAGTTGATCGGTGTACCCACCCATCTTTGCTTCGGAGGAGGTATAGCCCTCCAAATTACGTTTGAATTTCTTAACCGACGATGAGGGGTCAACATTTTGTACGGAATCGTCTCCGACCACAACGCCCTCTAATTCAAGGAGGCTGTCTCGATCGGCGCTCCAGTTTATGAAAATCAACCCGTAGAAACCCGCTTCCGGGTCGGAAAAGCGTCCCTTGACTGTTAACCGGTCAAGGGCCAGAAGCTTCTTTGCCTTATCTTCGTCGCCGTTAGCCCGTTCCCAGGCTTCCTCGGCAAGGTTATCACTTACGTCTAAGGATTGTACGAACTCGGTTTTATTCATTAGTAAGTCCCCTGAAGAATTATTCTACTAACTGCCCAACTATATCAAAGAAATACCTAAGTTAATATTCATTGTTACTAACCAAAAATTAGCCTATAACTCATACGGGGGGCTATTCGTAGCCAGGGAATTAGTATAATAGAATACTTTAAGTTTCGGAGGTTAATTCATGCTTCAACAGCTGTATTCACGCGAACGAATCGCCCGAGAGACCGAACTGGAAAGTGTCGTGAGCAAGGTCAAGGAGGCGTTTGTGGCAAAACACCAGGATAAAGTCCAGATGCCCTCCAAGATTTATCTCACGTTTGATGAATTCAACGGTGATTTAAGGACAATGCCAGCCTATATTCCATCATTTGACCTTGCTACCGTTAAAATTGTAAACGCTCATCCAGAAAATCCATCACGGCATAATTTACCCACTGTCATGGCCCTGGTAGCGGCAATAAATCCGGAAACTGGCCAACCCCTGGCAGTACTCGATGGTAGCGAAATTACGGCTCTCCGCACGGCTGCGGCCAGTGCTCTATCAACCCGATGCTTTGCCCCTGACGGAAGCACCGTCCTGGGGTTATTTGGAACCGGAGCTCAGGCTCCCTATCAAATTGAGGGACAACTCAACGAAATAAATTTTGATCGGATAATACTTCACGATATCGACACTGACAGTGCAAGAGAACTCAAGGAGTGGGTAGAAGCCAGACATCCGGACATTTCAGTCGTCATCGCCGAGGAACCCGAGGAACTCATCGAACAATGCGACGTCATCAACAGCTTGACCCCTTCCAAAAGCCCCTTGATTGAGAGTTTTACGGAACTATCAAAACCGGTCCTTCTGAATGCTTTGGGAGCCGACAGCCACGACAAACAGGAGTGGCCCGATCGGATACTGAACCATTTCAAGATCGTGGTTGACGACTGGGAGCAAGCCAGCCATTCGGGAGAAATTAGTCAACGGGTGGCGGCAGGAAACTTCACG
>JBDGPI010000105.1:0-2136 GCA_042219765.1 Salsurabacterium abyssinicum (SeqCode) | reverse complement strand
TTGTCTTCCATATTTCGCCCCCTAACGTAATATTCGGTTGAATTTTCCTTGTTTTCCATATTTCGCCCCCTAACGTAATATTCGGTTGAATTTTCCTTGTTTCCTTCCAGACGTCGATTCAGACGGACCGATTTCTCATTTCTCATGTCCGTTCAATGATTGAGTTGAATCTATAATCGTTTCTTGATCTTGTCGGGTGTTTATGCGTCTACGTTCCGATACACATCCGGTTGCACACCCAGTAATTCCAGCACTCGATAAGGCACATCCAGATTACCTGGGAACTGCCGGGTTGGATCGCCCCGGGTCTTCACCACTCGCATTGGTTCCAGTCGTTCAAGCACCCGTCGTCCGGTCGGACAAAAACTGGTGACCCCCCCGTCCATTTGCATTGGTTCATCGGCGTCGGCTAGGGCACTTCGGACGCGGTTCTGAATAATCGTGTACAGTAACAGCGCCATCAACAACACGTATCCAAGCGCCTGGACCCGATGGGGTTTTTCCAGATACACCGAACCGATCTGCTTGGGGTCCTTCAGAAACTCAAAATGCACTTCCACCCGGTTTTGCTGCTTGTACTCTTCAAGTACCTCCCGATCCGATAACCACTGTTTGGATCGCACCGATGTGATCAACACGAAGCAGCGCTTGATGGCCCGTCGGTTCTGGACAGCCTCGTCCTTTTGGGTCACACACCCTTCACATCGATAGACTGTTTTGTACTCTCGTTCCCAACCTTCGGGAGGACGTCCACGAGTCTCACGCTTGATGGGCTTCTCGTCTTCAATCACCCGCACGTTCAGCTCAAAACAGGGGGTCGAATGCGTTGTTTTGAATTCTTCCATGGCCCGGGTGGCGTCCTCACGGCACGCAAACTCCCGGTTCTGAAGCGTCTGGATCGCCTCCGTTAACTCCGATTTCGTTTGCTTTAACTCCCGTTGAATGGTCTCTTCATTTGATTCGGACGCGGTTGTCGACTGAACGACCACAAACCGGTAGGGTTGTCCATACAGGGGCTCTTCATACGATGTCACTTGATATTCGGCCGCCTGGTTGCGCTTCGCTACGGCCCCCACGTCCTCCCAATCGTCCTCCCGAATCGCACGTTGTTTCAGTTGTTCGTCCAACCCAAACGTTCCCGGCAGTCGGGAGACAAACTCCATGTCCTTTGACTCCAGAAGCTCCAGGTTGGTCTCGCTCACGAGCTTCGAATCCGCCGTGTATAACAGCGGCTTCTCCGGTTGATTCAATCGGTCCCGCAACGACCGGATCAACTCCCGATTCCAGGTCCCGTCCGCCTGGTTGCCGTCATTGACCGTCCCGTCCACCGGAATTCCCTGTTCATTTACCACCACTCCGTACTTGAACTGCTTTAAATCCGGTCGATGATCCTTGCTGTGTCCGTGGGTGATGGTCAACTCGGCGTCATCGGGTCCCTCGTAGTCCCCCTGGACCGACACGGACGTCGTATCTCCGTGCAGCCGACGCACCGGACATTCTTCCCGTCGGATGACCTCCAGTACCACGTCCCCGTATACCTCCCATCCCCCCGCTTCGGCCAGTTTATCCAGGGCCCGCCCCAGCGCGTCATCGTTCAGATCGTCGGCACTTATCCCTTCTCCAAATAGCTTTTCGACGTCTTTGTGCTCATAATACTCCTCGATGTGATACAGGGGCTTGCGGTCCTCAAGGGCGTTGATGACCATCGCAAGCACTCGTTCCCCCGGCGATAGCTTGCACTGGCTTTCGTCGTATTGAACGGCATCGTTGATGGTTTGAACGAATTGAATCTGATCGCTGATGGCCTTAATAACCGGGGCCGGTCCGTCTTCGTAGACCTCCATGGGTTCCCCTCCATTCCATTCACTCGGTTCGGGTTGGCTTCAACGATTCCCCTTACAAATCGTTTCGTTCCATCCGAAAAAAACCATATCATCTCCCTTCTAAGGTGCGAAATGTGGATTCCAGGTTTGGTAAAAAACTTCGTATCCGAATAGTGAAGGGAAGAGTGAAACGAAAAATTGTAATCGGGAAGCGTTGTTAACCCGGTAACTCCTACCTAAAATGACTCGTTATTGTTACATCTCAAATTTGAATTCCTACCCGGTCTTTTAGACAGAGCGGAGGTAAATCAAT
>JBDGPI010000104.1:0-3348 GCA_042219765.1 Salsurabacterium abyssinicum (SeqCode) | reverse complement strand
TGCGAAAAGGCACGGTACGTTAACAATAATACTCTGCCACGAGGTTGCTCACAGTCCGTGCAACCGGGGAGGTTCAGCATTCCGTATTGTTTTACGTCCACCGGTTCTTGCAGGGCTTCATCGGTGAACAGGGCCATTTCCAGCGCTTGTTTTATATTTCGAGTTCCTCCCCGGCTGAGGCATTTCTCTATTTTACGGACCCTGTTTTCTTGCAAAGAGGATAATTCCAGTAACTCCGGATCTATTTGATGCCCCCCCGACACAAGCACAAGTTCTATCTCCCCGTCGGTGGACCAACTGCGGAGTTGATTGATTGTGCCTCGCATAACATCAACTCCCCCGAGCAATCGGACACAGACCGTGTCGAACTGTTGTAAACGATCCCTCAAAAATGCTTCAACTTCCTCCATCCTCATCCAATTCCGAGCCGTAACGGACCAATCCGGTTTCTCTTCAGCCACAACTTTCCGGATAGTAATCAAATCCGTTTCGGCGGCCGTTAAATAACAGATCTTGTCGTTCATACGGGGACCGACTCCGCGGAAGAATGCACAATCTGCTTAAGTAAATCCGTATCAACGTGATCGATCACGTGTTGACTCCAGTCCGTAAATACATCCCCGGTCCGGTCTTTTCGATCCACCGGTTGAAGATTTTGAACTTCCCGAATTCGATTAAGAAACCACCGGCGAGCACCGGCCCGATCCAAAATTCCGTGAATGCTTGTACCCCATACGTTTCCCGAATATACACCCAATGGACCTTCAACTTCACCGGTTTTAACCCAGGTGTCATGGGAGGAATCCACCGAAATTCGACCCCATCGTATCTCATACCCATCAAATTCATAATTCCCAAGAATATAACCTGAAACTCTCCGGGTGATTTTGGGACGTTGAAAATCGGTGTGGATATTGAGCAATCCAAAACCCTCCACCGCTTTCCCGTCGGACTCGACTCCGTTACGATCGGTAATCGTTTTACCGAGCATCTGATATCCGCCACAGATACCAAGCACACAACCACCACGACCCAGGTGAGCCTTTAGTTTTTGGTCCCAGTCCTCCTGCTTCAATTGACGCAAATCGCCAATAGTGTTCTTAGATCCGGGTAAAATAATTAAGTCGTAGGAATCATCAATTTCTCCCGGTGTTAATACATCTAACGTAATATCCGTTTCACGGGTTAATGGTTGAACGTCACTTAGATTGGAGGCCTTGCGAGTGTGAACAACCGCCACGGATAATGAATCCTCTCGATGGGACGTGATTTTTCTACCGGTGGCATCCAAACTGTCCTCGGAGGGGACTCCCACATAATCCCGTTCCGGAATTACTCCCAGTACAGGACATTGATACCGATCTTCAAACTGTTCGATGGCCGGGGAGAGAACGTCGCGATTCCCACGAAATCGATTTATAACCACCCCTTTTATTCGTGAGCGCTCCGAGGGAGACATCCACTCGAGGGTCCCGGCCAGCCAGGCAAACACTCCTCCACGGCGAATATCACCAACGACAATGGCCGGCGCCGATACCGATTGAGCCATGGGAAGATTAACCAGATCATGGGATTTCAAATTGGGTTCGGAGGGACTTCCGGCACCCTCCATCAGAACAAAGTCATTGTTCTCCTCAAGACTTCGATAACTATCCAACACAACCTGTTTCATTTCATCATGTTGTTCTCGGTACTCGTTCCAGCTCATCCGGTCCCGTACTTCTCCTCGGACGACGACTTCGGAAGATTGCTCGGCCGTGGGTTTGAGTAAAATTGGATTATGGTGAATGGACGGTACTTGCCCGCAGGCTTTGGCCTGGATCGCCTGTGATATGGCTATTTCTCCCCCCTCGCGTGCGACCGTCGCATTGTTCGACATATTCTGAGCCTTGAACGGTGCAACCGTTTTACCCTGTTGTTGAAACCAGCGTCCAAGGGCCGTAACAACGAGTGATTTCCCCACTCCCGAACCTGTTCCCAGCACCATCAAGTTATCCGTCACGGGCATACACCTTCCCCGTTTCAGGTGGTTCTTGCGGAGACAATTCCCGACAGATTCGAGCCAGTTGCTCCCCCTGTAAATTCATAACGTGTAAACAAAGCTGGTTTACGTCCAATTGACTCCCATAAAGATCGGCAATGATTCGAAATGCACGTCGGACCCAATCGGAGAATAGTTCCCGCGCTTGATTAATGGACAAAAATGAAATCAGTTGATTGGTGGATTCAAGGTTCGTAATCGATTGGCGCTCGGATGCCGACCAATCAAAACACTCCAGAATTTCATCCTGAATTTCCTCCGAATCCACCGTACTATCGTCCGAGTGCAGTCGAACGTGACCCTGCATGAGCTTACTGAATTTACCCGGCATCATGTATATATAGAGTTCTCCAACAGGGTTATCGACAAGGTGATCCAGGGTTTCCTCAAGGTATCCGGCAAATTGAACGTACGCCATATCGGGTAAATCGTGATAGGAACGGGCATTCTCCTCGGTTCGGCCTCCGGTGGATAACACAACTGTATCGAGGCCGTTGGCTTGAGCGACGTCAATTCCCTGCTCAATGGATGCAATGTACGAGGCGTGTGAATAGGGTTCCACGATCCCGGTGGTCCCTAAAATACTGATCCCACCTTCAATTCCCAGGCGTGGATTTAAGGTCCGCTCGGCCATTTCTACCCCGTTTTCAACACTAATGGTCAGTGTCACCCCGTTTTCAACCTCGTGAGCCTGCAAAATCAATTCAACCGTTGATTCCATCATGGAACGTGGCACTGGATTAATAGCCGGTTCTCCCGGATCGACCGGCATCCCGGGACGCGTGACGGTTCCCACACCTTTTCCTCCTTTAAAGTGGACACCGTTTTCCTCAACAAACTCAACCGTGGAATAAATGGTGGCACCATCGGTAATATCAGGATCGTCTCCGGCGTCTTTTTCGATCGCGTACGTTACTTCATCGCTGGTTCGATTAACCTCCCAAACTTCCAATTCGAGTTCTTGCTCGATCGGAAGGTCAACACTTACACGATCGTACGTTTCACCGGTAATTAAGGTCTTCAGGGCCGCTTTCGAAGTGGCGGTAGCGCAGGTGCCCGTTGTGAACCCGGTTTCCAGGTCATCGGATTTATGCCGTGGTGGCTGGGGCAAGGTTTCGACTCCATTCAACCGATTTTTCGATCGATGTTGTTTGACGTGGATAGTCAACTTCGGGAGGATTTTTCACAATCAGCTGTATATCCGTTTCTCGAACGGCTTCCCATTTCTGATCCAAACCCCCGTATTGTCCCGAGGTTTTGGTTACCAAATACCGTACATCATGGCTCCGTATAAAAGCTGTTTCCAT
>JBDGPI010000103.1:0-8481 GCA_042219765.1 Salsurabacterium abyssinicum (SeqCode) | reverse complement strand
AGCTTTCTACGAACGTCATCGAGAGATACTGGAAGGGCAATAAATTGAATTAACGAATGGGGTTTTATAGGATTATTATTTGTTTTTTTTACCTCTGAATTTTCATATCAAAGCATGATTCGAGCGATGCGGAGAGCTTATCAAGGATGAAAACACGAAAAGTTTCGTCACTTTTTTCCGTTTTTCTGGTTGTATTGTTGCTCTTCCAGATGAACGCCCTTCCCATCCACGAATACAACCTTCGCCAGCAGGGGTATACCCTTATTCATGTCGAACCGTGGAAACTCGGAGATCTTCCCGAGAAGATGACGTTCAGCTTCAACGGCAAAGAATACTATAATACTGCCCTGTGTGGTACGCACTTTCAAATCAATATCCTCAAACAATTTCATGAGATAGCTTTCCTCGCTCTGGCTTGTTTGGGGTTGATTGACTTCCTATCGAAGGTTCAATTTGAGTCTTCATTCTTCCAGAAGGACGATTTTTTAGCGTCTGTTTCCTGTCGAGCTCCTCCTGTTTTAATGTAACCTTCTTCGTTTTCATTTTTTTAGCGTCTCAGATTACATCTCCACCTCATTCAGGTGTTTGAATTCCAATCAGGAGGAGTTTTCCTATGAACTTTCGGTCCAGTCTATTCGTATGTTTCATCGTGTTCGTTTCTTCCGTTTGTCCAATACCCGGAGTTGCAAACGGTGATAAGAACGGATCTCACGGCACCAGTCTCCATTTTTCACATCCTATTATCACGGAGAACCCCTCACCGGATAATAAGCGGCGCCTTGATTACGTATTCAAGAATGACCCATATGCAGAGGTTCAGTCAATCGTTGCCGGTCGAGAATTTAAACTTTCTCGGGGAATGAGTATCGAAGTCGAAGTTCCCTACCGCTGGCGCGATCCAGTAACGGGTAACGAAACCGACCGTTTTGGGAATGCCGGAGTAGCCCTAAAACTCGCAAACTATCAGTTCGCGGAGTCGGGGCTTCTGTTACTTCACGGATTAGAATTTGGTCTTCCCACCGGCGATGAGGGCGAAAACATCGGTAACAACAATATTCTCGAGGTCGCTGCTCTGGGTGGGTTCGGGTAGAAGCCCAGGAACGATCTTGAGATCGTAGGGGTTGCCGAACTTGGAGTCCCTATCAACCAGGAATCCAATCAGCCAGTGGAAACGGAACTGGGCTGGTCATTTTCAATCCTGAAGCAGGTTTCTCCCCGGTGGCAGGGTCTACTGGAGCTGGATGCCGAGACGGTTCTAAGTGTTGAGGAAGATAGCGAGGCTGGAAAGGATAAAGTCAGTCTGTATCCCGGAGTGAAATATCGCCTCGATGATCCAAGTTCCGGAACGGGTAATCAGTATCTTGGAGTCTCGGTGGGAACTCCTGTCTCAGGAGTTGAGGCCTTCGATCAGCGATACAAAATTTCGTATTTCCAACATTTTTGATGGCTCTGGAGGGAAGGAGGACGTTAACTCCTTCCCGCCTTCCATATGATTAAATTTTGAGTTGGAAACTTTGATCAAATTGGTGTGAACTCATATGTATCGGGTAAGTCCCTGTTTAGTCATGGCAGTCATCCTTTTGAGCGTGTTGGGCTGTGGGTCCGATCAAAATTCGCAAAGTGAATCAGCCGTGGTGATGAAGAAACCAGAATCCCCGGCTCTGGAGGACGGTGCCAATCCCAATGATTTTTTAGTCGGTAAATCAGTCGCCGATTTCCCTGACACCGGTTTAGTCAACCAGTTCGGGGAGCCGGTCTCCTTCGAGACCCTTCCGGCAAAGCCGGTTCTCCTAAGCTTCATCTATACCAACTGTCCCGACCCTCGGATGTGCCCGTTGATTACGTACAAAATGAGACAGGTTCAGAAACGGTTGAACCGGGGCGAAAAAAAGCCGGTGCAGTTCGTGTCGGTAACGTTTGACCCCGAAAACGATACATCGGCTGTCCTTAAGAATTACGGGGACAAGCGGAACGTTAACTACGATAATTGGGATTTCTGGACCGGTGAACCGGGAACCATCCGGACGTTGGCGAGGGCATTTAAAGTTCTAACCACGAAAGTGCCCGATGATGCAACCGACCAACCCGGAACCGTTTATAACCACAACATGCGTACGTTTTTAATCGACGAGAACCGTGTGGTTCGATACTGGTATCCGGGAAGCGACTGGAACGTGAAGGACGTTATTAAACGACTCAAGGAGCTGATGAGAAATGATTGATCGTAATCCATGGCTTAAATTTGCTGTAATCGCCGGGGTCGGTATTCTCTTTCTGACCGGTTGTAGTCAAACGACCAATTCGGAGAACGATAATCAAGGGAACGCTAAAGCATCCGAGGCGAAGGAAAAAGAGGTCGAAATTGTCCCGATGATGGGAGATTTTCAGCGATTTACCATGAAAATGAAACTATCGATCAACAACGAAAACAGACGTCTTGCAAAATTTTACCTGCACGAACTCGAGGAAGTAGCCGAAGGGCTTGCGGATGTTGAACAGGCCGAAGGTTTTCCGGTGGGTTCCATGGTGAAAAGTATTCTCATACCAGAGCTGGAAGGAATGGACGGGAAACTCGAGAAAAATCCCGATTGGCCGGCCGTTCAAAAACAGTATGAATCGCTGGTACGGGCCTGTAACAATTGCCATATGGCCACGGAGAATGGCTTTATCCAGGTGACCGAGTCCATTAATGAATCAGGCTACAATCAATCATTTTCTCCCCGGAGGTAGGATGATTATGAAACGATTCGCGTCATTTTTTCTAATATCGATTATCGTCCTGATGGCAGGTTGCGGGCAGAATCGCTCTACCTTGCCAATCTCCGGGACGTACCAGGTCAATTCGGATGCCTCGACTGTCCGGTTTACGTCGATTAAAAACAAAGATCTGGCCGTAACTGGTCGATTCTCCACGGTAAAAGGAACCATTACCGTTCCCGATGACGGTAAAATTTCACAAGCAAAAGGATCCATGAAGCTGGACCTATCCTCCCTGAATACCGGCCTCGATATCCGTAACAAACGGATTATCGAAACGTTTTTTCAAGTCCCCGAGCAGAAATCCTACCGGTACGCAACATTCACGTTTTCGTCCGTGAACTCACAGGCAAACAAGCTCGAAAAATTACATGATCCGATCAAACTTTCCGTCTCCGGTACGATGAAGCTCGTGGGGAAGAAAGTAAAAACCACTATCCCGCTGAAAGTTACGAGGACCGGACAAAAAACAATTCGCGTTACGAGTCAGACCCCCTGGGTCCTGAGTATAAAAGAGTTTGGCCTCGAGAAGGCTCTTGATGCCCTAATGAAGGTCTGTGGTCATAATGACGTATCCGATGCCGTTCCCCTTTCGTTTGACCTGCAACTACGAAAACGGACGAAATAATGAGGGGGGAGCTCGATCGTCTCGATCGATGGATTTCATCGACCATGGCCGACTATGGACCATGGTTGCTTCGACTGTCGCTGGGGATAATTTTTATTTGGTTCGGGGCCCTGAAACCGCTGGGAATGAGCCCCGCGGAATCCTTGGTACGGAAGACCGTATTCTGGTTTGACCCGGACTGGTTTGTTCCGTTCCTGGGATACTGGGAGATTGCAATTGGACTGGGACTGTTAATTAGACCCCTGGTTCGAGTTGCTATTTTTCTCCTGTTTTTACAGATGCCGGGCACTTTGATGCCTCTGTTTTTGTTTCCAGGGGTCTGCTTTCATTCCATACCGTTCGGGCTCACGATGGAGGGTCAATACATTGTTAAAAATTTAGTGCTTATCAGCGCTGCCCTGGTTGTCGGAGGTACTGTTCGAGAAAGGAATTGAAACTGAATGAAAAGTGAAAATCAGTAAAGAAAATTTATCAATCCGTCAAGAATTCATCCAGCCTCAGTAAGATTTCCTCCAGTGAGTTCTCGTTAATTGAGTAGAAGACAACCCGTCCATCCTTCTTGCGGTTGAGAATTTCCTGGTTTCGTAATTCCTTTAACTGGTGAGAAACGGCCGATTGAGACATATCCAGTAATGTCGAAAGATCGTGGACGCAAAGATCCTGCTGGCTTAAAAAGGAAATGATTCGCAGGCGAGTTTCATTGCCCAACCCTTTTATCCTTTGTTCGAGATCCTGGAGTTCACTCCGATCAACCTGATCCTCTTTTAATTCCTCCGCGTCCTCTTCGTCGATCGTGTGATAGTCAATTTGTTCGTTTGCTTGAGCTTCGGATGCGGACATATCGTTTCCTCCTTATTGAATAATCTTTGTGTGAGGCTAACACGAGTCGTCATCTCGATAAATATCGGAAAGTGCTTGACTATAAATATCAAAGCATTAACATATGAACAAACATTAATACATAGCTTTCTGGCTACCTCTGAACGACCTGATCTTTCGATTCGGGTGATTGTCATGAAACTCTCGGTCAAGGGTCTTGCTGGTGCGGCCGCTGTGTTGTGGGGGGGAGCTTACCTTTTCGTCGGTCTGATTAATTTGAAAGTTCCCGGTTACGGTGATGCGTTTCTGGAACTTTATCATTCGATTTATCCCGGTCTGAGCAGTACTCGAACGATCGGCACGGTTCTTCTCGGCACGCTGTTTGGCGTTATCGACGGGGCGGTGGACGGTGCCATTTTTGCCTGGCTTTACAATGCTTTTGCTCAGTAACGTTTGTTTTTTCCTGGCATCGGTCCGGAGTCACTGCGGCCCAGAACGATTCAATCCAAATAGGAGGATTTATTATGGATAATGAAAGTCATTCTTTCCCCGATGGACCCGAGGGTCACTGGCTGGCCGGGAACTATCCTGAGTTTCGGCAAGACGTTCTGGGGTTCATGGAAGAATCGGCCCAGACCTTCGGGGATCTGGTTGGACTGAAAATTTTTCACATGGATGTACTTCTCGTTAACCGTCCCGATCTGATCCAAACGGTACTCCAGCAGTCCGAAGACAAAGTCCGAAAACCCTGGGATCTTCGACAGTTGAAGTTCTTTCTGGGGGAGGGACTTTTGACGAGTGATGGTGATAACTGGCAAAAAAGCCGGACGAACATTCAACCGGCGTTCCGCCACGACACGATCCATGACTATGCTGACCACATGACACAGGAAGCACGAAAGTTACTCACCGAATGGAGCGATGGGGAGGAACGCGACATTCATCGGGAAATGGCGTCGGTGACGCTCCAGGTGATTGCACGATCTTTATTCGGTAGCGGGGTTGAGGATTACACCGATGTCGTTGGTCAAAGCATGCGTACAATTCAGGAACAATTTGTCGAGACGATGACGGCCTGGGTCCCGATGCCGTTCTGGGTCCCGACGCCAGGTCACCTCAAGGCATTCTGGGCGAAACGAAACCTCGATGACGTTATTCATACCATGATCAATCGTTCGAGGAAAAACGAATCCCGAGTACTGACAGTTATGGACGTGCTATTAGAGGCACAGGATGAGAATCCCGATCATTTCACCGACGAGCGTCTCCGGGATGAGGTCATGACGTTGTTCGTGGCCGGACACGAAACTACGGCCCTGGCGTTAACCTGGACGTTCTATCTACTGGACGACCACACGGAGGTTGAGCAACGGATTCTCGAGGAACTCGATGCGGTCCTGGACGGGTCCCAACCGGAGGGGGATGATTTCCAGGAACTCGAGTA
Organism: Salsurabacterium abyssinicum (SeqCode); assembly: GCA_042219765.1. Classification (GTDB taxonomy): domain Bacteria; phylum T1Sed10-126; class T1Sed10-126; order T1Sed10-126; family CAZEBV01; genus JBDGPI01. The sequence continues at coordinate 2,833 of JBDGPI010000103.1, read as the reverse complement.
CACCCGGAAAGTAATTAAGGAAAGTATGCGACTGTACCCACCGGCCTGGGGGATCGGCCGGGAAGTGAGCGAACCGATGGAGTTGGAGGGTTATAGGATTCCGGAGGGTACACAGATATTCATGTCCCAGTACGTGATGCATCGGGATGAGCGGTATTTTGAGGAGCCCGAAATTTTCAGTCCCTCGCGATGGGACGACGAGTTCTCCTCGGAGTTACCGAAGTTTGCGTACTTCCCGTTCGGCGGTGGGCCGAGGGTCTGCATCGGAGCTCACTTTGCGATGCTCGAGGCCGTTCTGATCCTCGCGACCATCCTACAGGATTATCGAATCAACGTGCTCGAGGACCGGGATATTGAACTATTGCCCGCGGTAACGCTGAGGCCGAAGGACGGGATCGATGTACGTTTAGAGAAACGGTTGTGACGTCATTTTAATGTTGGAGAGTGTTCATCATGTGGGAATTCACCGCCGATATTGAGTTGGATTGTAATCGTGACACAGTGTGGGAACTCTTGAAAGACGTAGAGGATTGGTGCCCGAATTCCTAACTAGATCGCGTTGAACGTCGTTAAAGGCTCTTTTAAATAACAATCATAATTCCTCGCCCGATAAAAACGGCGGATAAGACTAACAGTCCGACTTGAATCCATCCGTCACGTTTTGAACTGTAATGGAGCAGTCCCACGGCCAGGATCATCACGGCGGGATGCTCCATGGACGGGCGTGCTCCGGACGGGTAGAGAACGTAGAGGATAAGACCGAGTAGTACCTGGAGATCGGCCAGTCCAACCGTGGTCTTGATTGCCCAGGCTTTGCTCTCGTTTGACTCCGTGTCGGCCAGAATTTCAACCAGGCACCAGACCAGCACGGCGAGCAGTAATACACCGAGTAAATACCCGAGCCCCCGGTGAGCTTCCTTTAAATAACGAGTCCAGTACGGAACCTGTAAGTTCATTTTGTCACATACCTCCTCACCAAACTTAATAGTCAAAGTAATTAATTTGACAATGACTGATGATTATATGAACATATCTAAAAATTAGAAAATAAAAAGCGAGGTGCGTACCATGTCCCAATCATCGGAGACTACCGCTATCGACCAAAACGATGGGGAGCATGGCCGATCAGGATCTGGAGAAGCCTGCGACCATGAAGCCCGGGACGAACACAACCATGACGATGGAATGCACGATCACGATCATGGGAGTTTTGAAAACGCTTCGTTCTGGACTCAGAAGGAAACCATCGTCACGGCCATTGCGGGACTGTTTTATTTCGTCGGGCTAATCTGGGAACTTTTGTTACCGGGGTCCCTCAACAGTCGGCTCGTGAGCCTCGGCGGAATCGAACTTTATACTGCCGACCTGATCTTACTAACCGCCCTTGTAATAGGTGGACTTTACACGTTCCGCCGGGGATTCCGCGCATTGCTGAGCTTCACCATGTCGATTGATTTTTTGATAACGCTTGCCCTGCTGGGAGCCCTGGTTCTCGGTAAATTCCTCGAAGCCGCGTCACTCGCTTTTCTCTACGGGGTTGCGGAACTGCTGGAAGATTACTCCATGCAGCAGGCGCAAAGTTCACTGGAAGAGCTTCTGGACCTCTCACCGAACGAGGCAACTCTCCTGAAAAATGGTGAAAGAGAAACTGTGGAGGTCGAGGACATTGACGTGGGTGAAACGATCGCTGTCCGTCCGGGCGAAAAAATAGCCATGGACGGTCAGGTTGTTGACGGGACGAGCAGTGTCAACGAAGCCCCGGTCACCGGCGAGTCCATGCCGGTCGAAAAACAACCCGGCGACGATGTCTACGCGGGGACCTTCAACGAAGACGGTTACCTCGAAATCGAAGTCACCCGGCGAGTGGAGGACAATACGCTTGCTAAAATCATTGAAATGGTAAAAGAAGCCGAAGCCTCAAAAGCTCCATCACAGCGATTTGTGGATACCTTTGCCGGGTATTATACACCCGCTGTCGTTAGTCTGGCTCTTGTTGTTGGTCTGGTCGTTCCCTTTTTGCCCGGTGTTGACGGTGGCTTTGTCACCTGGTGGCTCCGGGCGATGGCCCTGCTGGTGATCGCCTGCCCCTGCGGCTTGCTTATCTCAACGCCCGTCACGGTTGTTTCCGGTATTACTTCGGCGGCCGGCCACGGAACCCTGATAAAAGGCGGAGAACCCTTCGAGGGACTCGGTCAGCTTGACGTCATCTGCTTCGACAAGACGGGAACTCTGAGTGAAGGAGAACCCTCGGTCTCGGATGTGGTGCCGTTAAATAGTTTCAGCGAAGACGAGCTTTTATCGATTGCGGCGGCGGTAGAGTCTCGCAGTGAACATCATCTGGCCGAAGCCATCACGAATGAAGCACGGGAACGAGAACTTGAGATCCAGGACGTATCGGAGTTCGAAGCGATTACGGCGGCTGGAGTAAAAGGAGATATCAATGGCACTCAGTATTACGTCGGAAAACCGGAACTACTGGATCGAGAGCCGCCCGAATCGTTTATGAATTTGGAGGAGGAAGGCAAAACCGTCGTTTGTGTGGGAACGGACGAGGAATTGATGGGTATAATTGCTATCTCCGATCAGATTCGTCCGGAAGCAAAAGAGGTGATTTCCGACCTTCACGATATCGGTATAGAGGTCGTAATGATTACCGGAGACAACGAACGCACGGCCCAGAGCGTGGCCGGGGAACTATCGATTGATCACTACCACGCCGAACTGCTCCCGGAGGACAAGGTGAACGAAATTGAGCGACTGCGTCAAGACTATGGATCCATTGCCATGGTGGGAGATGGAATTAACGATGCTCCGGCCCTTGCCCGTGCGAACG
>JBDGPI010000102.1:0-4765 GCA_042219765.1 Salsurabacterium abyssinicum (SeqCode) | reverse complement strand
CGGAGGGGGAACTTGTTTCGTTTAGCTATATCTCTTTGAGGGTTTCAACACAGCTTTTAATTTATTCCTCCCACCGTCGTTCATCATAAACTCGAGGAAAAAACTTATATTGCGACGAAGACGATTCGAAAAAACTACCGGCCCGGCGGTTAATGAATCGATGTATGGGTTTGGTAAGGGATTTTTTGTACGGCGATTCTGGAACTCTCTACGGACAACCCAGACGACGATCATTCCTTGAACACAGACCGGTGCCTTGAAGATACATTTAAATTGTTAATATGTTCCCCGTTTACGTATGCTATTTGCAAGAGGTTCATTGCTGCTGTTCAATTTTTTCACAGTGCAATCAAGATCCACTTTAAGAGCCGAATATTTCTCCGAACTTCGATTGAGGGAACGATCATGGCCGTCCTAGTCTACTGGTGTTACGGTGTTTTTTACTCGCTATTCTTTCCCGTTTTCGGGGGTTATTTTTCCCATTACGTACCCCAGTTTTCCGTTGCGCACTCGGTCACACTGGGTGGCGCGATAGCGTTACTCGGTTGGACCGTAAGTCTTTTCGTGGGCCGCCGGTGGCTGCGGGATGTCTTGCTGGCGGTAATTCTGTCCGCTCATTTCAGTTACTGGGTTTTTCAAAGTTCGATATTAGTTAAGTCGGGGCTTTTACTTACTCTACTCTCCGCTGTAGGCGTTAGTCTGGTTCTCCTGATTGCGTTCTTGAGTGCCGGCTGGTGCGTACAAACACGGCAACGGACCCTGATTTTATTTGTGACGATCGGTATTGGTCTTATCATTGTTAAGGTCGTAGTGATCAGCTACGTGCCGACGTTTTTCTACGCCAATAATCTCGTGACTAACAGAATGGCTCAGCCGGCTGTCAGTGCCCGTGATATACTCTACCCTTTCTCCATTCCCCTCGAACAAAGCCTTAGTCGCTATTCCGCCGTCGGTCCGTCGCTCCAAGCTAAGGAACCGATAATCATGGTGGTACTCGACGCCTTCCGCAAAGATTACTTCGGGAAAACAATAAAGGGTCGGTCCATTACCCCGACATTGGACAGCATGGCGGCCGACAACTACTCGCTTGACCGGTACTACGTACAGGGGTCCTGGACGAAACCGTCCACGGCGTCGCTTTTTACGGGACGACACGTTCATGACCACGGCGTGTGTCTCGCCCCCAGGGACGAAGCTCAACGACTGCCGTTGGAATACCGCACTCTGGCCGAACGCCTGAAAAAGGAAGGTTACTACAACATAGGGTCCGCCTTCAACGCACACCTCAATCGGAAGCTCCAGTTCGATCAGGGGTTTCAGTTCTGGATTGCTCCGGACAATCATTACCTGGAGGACTACCATTCTCAAAGAACACTTCTGTATCAGATGATTCGCCAAAACCCGGAGCGGTTGTTCGTCTACCTCCACATGAAAGGGCCACATTCACCGTATTATATGGCCCCGGCAAACTCCTCGTTCTGGCAACGGACGCCCTACTACGAAAACGGGAACATTAACCTGGGGAACTGGTCGCTTCCGCATCCGACCCGATTCAACCGGGGTAAACTCGACAAGTGGAAGCAACAACCCGAAAACAAGTCAGGACGGTTAACCGCAAATGAAATACGGCTGTTGAAGTATTTTTACGCGGCTGAATTAAACTTTTTCGACCGGCAGCACTTACGGCGGTTTCGAAAAGCCCTTAGGGGATTAGGAGCCTACAAAGATAGTTTTCTGGCGGTAACGGGGGATCACGGTGAGGACCTTTTTGACCTGGGGTTCGGGGCATCCGGTGAAACCGTCCGACACTTCGGCCACATGACCAGTCTGCGGGAACTCGTGATCAATCTACCACTCGTTCTGAAATTACCCGATGAGCAAAGCATTCCACCGGAACAGACCACGGAGCGGGTGAGGAAGGGGGTCTACGAATCCCTCGATCTTGGAGCAACCATCCTGAATCAAGCGAAGGCATCGAAAACCAACTGGCAGGGAACAGGTATACTCAGTGAGTCGAATTCGGATACGGACAGACATCAGGCCATTGCGGAGAGCTGCTTACTTCTAATGGCAGCTGACGGTGAAACCGATCCCGAAAAGATAGACCTTTCATCTTACTCCCGACGGCAACTGCGCAACAAGATCCAAATTTCGGACGTGGCTTATGTTAAAGGCGATTTTAAAGTGGTTTTTAATCCAAGGGAAAGTAAGAAGAGACTCTATAATGTCGTAAGCGATTTCCGCGAGAAAAACCCGCTCAAGAACCAATCAACTCGAAAATCCACCATGACGGAGCAATACTACGCTCACGTGGGTGCCGATACCTATACAATACAGGGCCTACCCGGCAGGGCCGTACCATTGTCCGAGGAGCAGGTTGAGAACATCAAGGGGTTAGGCTACATCAAATAATTCTGTCTGCCCCCTTCGGAGGGAAAAAATTGAACAGAAATAGCACTGAAAGAGGAGTTTCCGTTAGACAATTTCTTTTTCAGGAAGTGTCGTAGCATATTAGTGCGGTTTGGTAATTTGCTCTGGAAAGACCGGGTTATTTAAATCATTTCTGGGCCTATCAGGAAAAAACGGTTATTTCTCCTCCAGTAAGCATTTTCGAAGGTTCTGTCCAGAACTGGCAGAGGGGACGGACTTAATTGTCCCGTGCAGTTCTGGCTGGCCAGGAGTTTTTGAGTCCGAAATAAATTACGGTCCACGAGAAGTAGATCGATGTTGTTGCGTTCGAAGAAAGTTTTGACCCGCTTTTTATCACCCGAATAATAGATACTCCAGAATGTATTGGTTCGCTCACAACCTTCCTCAAGAATCTGCTTTGCTTTGTCCGTGAACGTCGGCCGCCGTCCGTACGCTTGAAGAACATTCATGAAAACCGGTGGGCCCGCCAGTTTTGACTGACGCGGTGTTGTTCGTAGGTATTTGTAAAGGCCTCCAAATTCCGTGTATTGGAACCCGATTGGAGTACCCATGGTTTCCTCCTCCGGTTTGATCACCCGGGGACCAAATTTGTACGGCAAAAGTAATACGTTCAAGAAAACAAAGGCTGCCGCCAGGCATTGAAACCAGTTGCCTTGACCGTACGAGGGCAGGATCGTTACCAGGGAGCAAAACAAGGGAAGTCCGAAAATAAATTTCCAGACTATTGGCGATAGACCGGTTAAACCGGATACATGTGAATAGTCGAGGAACTTCGTCGTTAGTAAAAAGAGTTGAATCAGGATGAAACCGGAGAGTACATAGAGCAGTATCCGAATAAGGGGTTTTTTCATGAAGTAATTTTTGAGAACTCTGCCGAAAGGTATTAAATTGTGGAGCACCATCAGGGCCGGTACGAGAACCAGAGTCATTCTTGTGTATTTTACGGGTTGGTACAGCAGTGGATGCACCAGGTGAGCAAGGCCCCAAACAACAAATGCAGCAGTTACCAGTAGCAGGTATTTGATTTCGGAAAAAAACTCTTCTTTCAAAAGTACCAATTGAAATCCCAGGAGAAGTACAAACGAAAAAAATATGTTGTAGTGACTTACGTTCCGGAACCAGACTCCCTGGGCAGTAAGGTTGTCGGCAAAAATAAAAGTCCTGAAAACTCCTTCAACGGAGTTCAGCCTATAGGAAATATTACCGGTAAAGAAGGACATTTCTCCTTTGGTTCTGACCATCATTCTGAGTAGTGTGGGACTTACGACAGCGATAAACACACCAGTTAGACCCATTAGACGAAGGGTTACGTCGTAAAGTGATGATTTGTCCAGGAAAAGCCTCCGCACTCGGTCGAGTCCGTAATAGGTCATTATTGTTATTGAAATCGGCGGGTAAATACCTGCTGATAGAGCCGTGACGAGAAGAACCCAGCGGTAATCGGGATCGTTGCCGAGCCAGAGGACCCACAGTAGAAAGAAGGATGAAAATGATCGACGGTTTCCCTCCAGTGGGCTCAAGAAAAGATGGAGTAGTACAATGACAATAAGGCCGGCTACTACTGCGTCCTTACCGGTTGACCAGTCCCCCCCCGCAAAGAATGCACAACCAAGTGTCAGGCAGAATCCGATGGTCAACAGGGACCATTTGGGAGGGAGGATGAAACTCAGGGGGTAGGCAATGCCGAAATAATAGAGTGGGGCGGTGGTTGTATGAGCTTCTGCCATGGTCCGAGTCAGGGTATCGTTGGCGAAATTCTCGGGTACCTGGAGATAATTAATGACATTGATGACGTGGAATAAGTCCTGATGTGGTACCCGATAGGGTTCCATATAGGGGCTCAGATGCAGGAGTGTAATTCCTGCTACAGCAAGAAGAACCGAATATTGGAGGACACCGGAAAGATTGGACGTTTCGTCTTGTATGAGTCTTTCACTCCGTCTCCCGAAACTTGAGTTTGAAATTCATTCACCTTTACGCTGAATCTTAGTTTGGTTAGTGGATTGAACAAACAGTAGTTTAGTTTTGTCGGGCCCTAAGTGACAATGAGACAGAGTAATCTTTGAGAGAAGTAGCAAAATCCGGATGGAGACAGAACGATATTATCCGTAATTCGCAAAAATACACTGATTTTAAAAAATATAATAAGAAAATAATATCATCCCGGTTTAAACTGTTGGGGGGCTTGCGTACGATTGATCTAGTTGCGGATTAAATTTCCTTGTGTGCAAAGAACGGACCGAATTTGTAAGGTCAACGGAAAGACTCCTTAAAAAATTATTCAGAAGAATACTGCTTGAAACTGGCTGGAATTTCCCTCCAGGTTATATTGAGA
>JBDGPI010000101.1:81463-88277 GCA_042219765.1 Salsurabacterium abyssinicum (SeqCode) | reverse complement strand
GATTTACGATTCAGGATGACGCCCCCCCTCAGGTTGCGTCGAGTCTGGGGGTCAGTGTGTTCTTCATGATGAACGTCATTATGCTTTCAAGCGCCGGTAGTACGATTGATTCAACCTTTTCGTCGCTGGCCCGAGGATTCGGCAAGGACCTGTGGTCCTTCGTGACCGAGGAAACAGTCGGGAGTGTAACGGTCGGCCGCTGGGTGATGGTTCTCATGGCGGTGCTCGGGACACTGCCGATTTTTACGGACGTGAAAATCCTGCAGGCAACGACGATCAGTGGAACGATGGTGATGGGTCTGGCTCCCATCTTTCTGTTCTTCTGGTGGGAGCGTCCCGGCCCCCTGGCCTTTCACCTATCTTTCTGGTTCGGGTTAGTCGTGGGATTCGTTGAAATACTGGGACTGAAACTCGCCCGGTTTGGTGTACCAATGATGATTGACGTTGGTTCGGGGGATTACGCCCGTCTGCTTGGGTTTAACCTGTACGGATTGATCGGTTGTGTTTCGCTGTACGTGATAGGCGCGTGGGTGGAATCGGAAATTGAAATAGAACTCTCCCCGGTTCGCTCGGCGCGAGCCCTGCTGAACTCCTGATCAAATTATTTTATCTGATGAACGTGCCGACAAACCAGGAACGATCCATGGATAGGATAAAGCATTTACTTTATGTAAATGCTTCTAGCAAAGTGCTACGTTTTAGACGAGAGGAAATTTAGCGATGGGCTTCAGTGCCCAATTGGTGTAATGGGAGGTGAAGAATCACGGTGAAGAAAGTGAGTATTCTCCTGCTGTTATTGGTGGTACTCTCCGGGTGTTCGTGGGGTTTGACCGGCGATCGAGGGGGAGGGTTGATTCACACAATCCAGTCGGAGTCCGTCCGGACGGTCAACCCGGAGGCAGTTTTTAGTTCGGAGGATTTCCGGACGGCCGAAAATATTACGGCCGAATCAATTGCCGAGAACAAGGGACACCAGGTCGTCCTGGCTCAGATCAAAGACCGGGAGCAATTTCACGTACACGACCGGCACGATCTGCTCGTGATGCTTAAGGATGGTGAGGGATTTCTCCGCACGAAGACGCAGACCGTTCAGGTAAAACCCGGCGATTGGGCAATCGTCCCCCGGGGTGTTCCGCATCAATTCGTAACCACTTCGGAAAAACCGGCCCGGGCGGTCGTGGTCAGGACTCCACCGGTGAAGAAGGACCGGCGACCGGTCAAACGTTAAACCCTAAGACTAATACTGACCTAACGCCCGCTCCTTGGCGGGTAGAATCTCCAGGCAAGTCGTCCACCAGCCGGTGCGGATGGTCTCTATGAACTCCTCGGGAATGTTTTCAGTCTCCATCTGACGGGCAAGCTTTTCGTAATCGTACTCGATCGGTAAAAACTCGACGGATAGATGATCCTCCTGTGCTTCCAGGAGGGTGGCCCAGACGTGGGTGTTGCCGTCGTTCGGAGGCCGGCCAATAACGCCAACGTTTATGAAATGTTTGTTCTCCGGAAGCGGCCGATGCCAGTGAATACCGGTGTGGGTTGCAAGAATAACGTCGGCTTCGTATTCATCGAAAAGCTGTTCGAGGAAGTGGTCCGGTGTGGTTGATTCCCAGAGGAATTCGTTAGTCTGACGGGGACTACCATGGCACATCAGAACGTCCAGGTCACCCAGGGTGATCCGCCGTTCGGGCGGTAGTTCCTTCATCCAGTCCTTCCATTTATCCGAGGTGTTTTCGTAAGTGTACTCGTAGCTTAATTCGGCGTAATAATTGTCCTTGGGATCGGTGTACCCGCACTGGCAATCGTCGAGGTCGTTCCCTATAGCATGATCGTAATTCCCCTGGACAACCTTGACGTCGTGGTCCAGGAGGGGAGGGAATACTCTGTCGGGGTAGGGACCGAAAGCGCCTAAATCACCCAGACAGTAAACGTCGTCGACCCCAAGATCCTCGAAGGTTCCTAGTGTTTCTTTCAGGGCTAAATGGTTGTTGTAGACGCCGCCGAAGACTCCGACCCGATCGTCGTAATCCATTGTCTTTCGTTCCGTTTAACCGTTGGCGGTGGTTGGCCGGGGATCCCGTGAGGTTGCATCCTCAGTGGAGGAGTACTGACGGGACGGGCGGTTCGAACAGAGCTCACCGAACCGGTAGCAGGTGTAGCAAGCGTCGAAGCCCAGACTGATGGGTTGCATGGCTTCCTCGAGGGTATCCCCGAGGTTGGCTTCCTCGTGCAGTACCAGGATCGGGCAGGCCCATATTCCCCGGTCCGTGACAAGGCGGGCGTCCGAGCAGATCAGCTGGTCAGTTTCGTAGCCTTTCATCATTTCGTGAGTGACTTTTTCCGTGGCGTGGTAGGATCGGTCCCGGTCCTCCTCACGCCCTATCTTCAGGGAGGGGAGCAGCTTAATCCGGGGTTGATCGTAACCGATGGAACTAAGGGTTTCCTTAAAACCACCAATCACCTCCGGGTCGTCGTTGATACTCCAGGTCCGGGTAGCCGTGACAATGGGTAGGAGTCCACGGTCCACGAGTTCTTTCATACCCTCAATGGCCTGTTCGAAGGTTCCTTCCCCGCGGATCTCGTCGTTCTGTTCGGCCGTGAATCCGTCGAGGCTGACTCGAATTTCAAGTGTGTAACGGCTGGAGTGAAAAAGTTCTCCGAGTTTATCCAGTTCTTCCGTGGTGAAGGCGGTAGCGTTCGTGAGTACGGTGGCCGGACCGTATTCAAGCGTTCTCTCGATAATGTCCGTCATATCAGGGTGAAGAAAGGGTTCCCCACCCGTAAAATAATATTCCTTAACACCGTGTTTCTTTGATTCCTCCAGGTAATCGTAGACGTCGTCCTCGTCGATCATTTCAAAAGTATCGTTATTGGGACCGGAGTTGTTAAAGCAGTGAGTGCACTCGAGGTTGCAGAGGGTTCCGGTTATTTGAAACCAGAGGTCGTCCAGAGTTTCGAGCGGAAGTGACGGTGCCTCCGGGTCGGGTTTTTCGGACTTCATCATGGTCATTCGGAATCACCTCCATAGAGTGAATGATAAAGTGAATCATAGAAATTCCGAGATATCATACATTTCCACCAGGGAGCGGATTCTGGTCGGACAATAAGTCCTGAAGTGAAGTCACCTGGTTGTGAAACAAAATATTCAGAATGTAGAAACGATCGAAGTAGAGGAACTTGGACTTTCGGTTGGTTTTGATGGAAAATATAGGACACTTTACCAGCTGATTTTTAAAACTGGCTTTTCGTACTATAACATCAAATAAGTAAGAGCGTCGGAACCAGGACCAGGCCGTTCGAATTCGGTGAACGATACTGGTTGAGGATCCGAATGAAAGGAGCGGAAAAAAATGGGAGAGACACTGCAATCACTGGATGCGTTATCGATCGGGGCTTTTCTGGGTATGATCGGAGTTATCCTCGGTGCGATGGGGTCTCATGCTCTGGCTGATACCTTGACCCCCGATCAGCTCAATACCTTTGAAACGGGGGTCCGCTACCAGATGTTTCACTCCCTGCTTCTGGTTGCACTGGGGTTAGCGGGCCGGGATCATCCCGTGGGCCTGGCGGTTCTTTTTGGCCTGGGGATTCTGCTTTTTTCCGGATCAATTTACGCACTTGTTCTTGTGGACTGGACCAACCTCGGAACCCTGAAGACGATTGTCGCCATCAGTACCCCCATCGGGGGTAGCCTCTTAATTTTTGCCTGGGGTTGGCTGACCTGGTGGGGTCTGACGCTCTCCTGATTTTGTGCTTCGGAGCGAATTATGACGTTATTTCACGTATTTGCCGGCATCGGTCTAATTGGCATCACGGGTTATTCGGGATTTCTGCCGTTTATACAGGATGACTTTTCCGGTGCGCGTCTAAAAATCACGACTATGCTGGCAGCGCTGGCCCTTGGTTTCGTTCTTTTTACGGGATTCCTGCAACTTGGATCCCGTCACGCGGTTCCGCAAATTTTAATCTACAAGTTGTCCGCTACCGCCCTGGGGGGAGCCGTTGTACTCCTGGGACTTTTTCTTCGAATGCAGCGGATCTTTAACCGCCTTTTTTTCCTGGTTGCAATGGGATCTGCCTTCCTTCTGTTCTCCACCAGCCTCTACTGGGGTTTGAAGCTTTAAGGTTCCTTCTTCGCTCTGCTTTACGGAATCATTGTTTCGGCTATTCGGAACGAACTATCCTTGTTCCTTAAACTAAATGGTTGAGTTTCCTTTGCCGGCCAATGAAGAATCCTGTCCAAGGGTGACCGCTACAGAGGCCAGAAGAAGGCAATGCTGATAGGGGTTATGATCGTAAAAATCATTTGAAGGGGAGCACCGGCGACCAGGTAATCCTTAAACCGGTAGCCGCCGGGTCCGTAGACGAAAAGGTTCGTCTGGTATCCCATGGGGGTCATGAAGGCGGTGCTGGCCGCAAAGGTTACGGCGAGCAGAAACGCGAATTCGTTCGAGTTAAGTTGCTGGGCCGTGTCAATGGCCACTGGAATCATCAGTAAAACGCTGGCGTTGTTGCTGATGATATTTGTCAGCAGAGCAGTGACGAGGTACAGAAGCACGAGAACGGCAAGCGGGGTTAAATAGGCGGAGGACTCCACGAATAAATTGGCCAGTAACATGTCGGATCCGCTCTTTTTAAGTGCCGTTCCGAGCGGGATAATGCCGGCGAGCAGAAAGATGATGTCCCAGTGCACGGCATCGTAGATTTCGGTCGGCTTCAGGCAACCCGTCAACACCATCGCCAGGGCCCCAATCAGAGAGGCTGTAAGTATTGAGGTGAGTCCGGCAGTCGCCAGTCCAATCACACCAGTGGTAATTCCCAGCGTAAGGGGGATTTTCGAGCGTCTGTAGTCCGGACGCTCCAGTTCCTGAGCCACGATGAAATCGTGACTTTGACTCAGACGATTCACTGCCTCCGACGGGGCCTGAACAAGCAGGGTATCCCCCACTTTGAGGGTTCGGTCGTCAAGTCAGTTTCGAATAATTTCCCCACCGTGGCGCAGAGCCAGGACGGTGCCCTGGTATTTGTTGCGAAAATTCGATGATTCGATTGTCTCACCGGCCAGACTTGACCGGGGGGCTATGACGACTTCAATTAAGTTCTGTCCGGGGTCCGAGGACTCCAGTTCGTCCTCGTCGACCGAAATCTCCTGGAGGAGTGAGAGGTTCTCCTCCTCGATGAGTTTCATTAAGTTGGCCTGGTCGGTCTGGACAATAAGAATGTCGTCCGGCTTGATGGTAATTTGACCGGAGGGGTTCAGGTAAGTCTCCCCGTCGCGGATTAACTGTAGGATTTCCACTTCAAAGTCAACGTCCCGGAGACTTTCACTGACGCTTGATCCAATCATCGGCGATTCGGGCTCCACTTGAACTTCGGTCAGGTAATTTCTGACTTCGAACCGCTCGGTTAAGTCCGATTTACCGGAGATCCGGTCCGGCAGAAGGTAAGGGGAGACGAACAACAGGTAGAGGGCCCCGACGGCTGAAATGATTAGACCAACGGGGGCAAATTCAAACATACCGATGTGCCGGCCGATTGCCTCGGACCGGTAGGCCAGATCACTGGCGAGTAAGTTGGTGGAGGTCCCGATCACCGTTAGCATGCAGCCAAACATGGAGGCGTACGAGAGTGGAATCAGGAATTTCGAAGGGGATTCCTCAATTTTTCGGGCCATGTCCGAGACCATTGGAAGCAGAATCGCGACCACGCCGGTGTTATTGAGGAAGCCGGAGGATGGTATGACCACGGCTATGATTGAACCAAGCTGTTTTGAGAAGCTACCCTCGGTTACCTCAACGAGCTTTCGACCCAGGGACTGAACGGCGCCGGATTTTTGAATGCCTTCACTGAGAATGAACATAGCCAGGACCGTGATTGTGGCCGGGCTGGCGAACCCCGAGATCCCTTCGGAGGGCGAAATTCCCGTCCAGGGTTCCAGTAGAATGAGTAGGACCATGATACCCAGAGCAGTTATATCCATCGGCACCGGCTCAAGAGTGAATAAAACCAGTGCCAGAACAACTATGGACAGAACCACAATCACTTCGAGACTGATGGCCTATTCCTCCCGCGGGTAAAATTTCTGATAGGTATCACTACATTAAGGGTTAGTGGACGAAGGTCAATAACAATCTTTTGCAGGACTCGGGAACACGACGGTGGTTGATACCGTCGGCGGTAACGAAACGACGCGCTGAATCAGGGTGATTAAATAGATCCGCCGGCGGAATAAAGCCGCCGGCGGATGTGGGGACCCGACCAAGGCAAGAAATGAGGTTGGTTAGACGTTTTTGGCGTTTCTTTCGTCCGTTCAATGGAATTGTCCGGTATTATATTCATGGCTTCAACGTGAATTCTTTTACACTTAAACATTCAATTCACCAAAAAAAGTACCGATCAAGTCTTATAGACCGTCTTTTGTCCGGTAACGGGACCCCCTCCCCTGACGGCCAGGGTCTTCAGGAAAGGATTTGTTCGATTGTGACGACCGTGAATATTGAAGAAACGACCGATGCCTGGTCGGACCTGGTTCGATCGCCGGCGGAGCAGGCTTACCACCAACTACGGGCGTTCCCGCATCACGCGCTGGATTCAATCTCCGGAGATTTCAGGTTAGACCCTTCCGCTCAGGTCCTTAACCTGGGAGGGGGCGTCGGTATTCTGGCATCCCATCTGAAGGCGGCTCTTGGAGAGGAGGGAAGTGTTACTCTGGCCGATCCATCAATCGAGTACTTGCAGGCCGACCTGCCTCAGTCACTGTACTACGAGGCCGCCCTGGAGAGGTGTCAGGTGGATTGTCGGGCGTTACCGTTTGGAT
>JBDGPI010000101.1:71998-81453 GCA_042219765.1 Salsurabacterium abyssinicum (SeqCode) | reverse complement strand
GCGTTTTGACTGTGTCGTTCTGAACGACTTGCTCAGTTTTTTCACGAGAGGAGAGCGAGCAAATGTTTTAGACGACGTGAAACGGGTGATGCCGTCCGAGGCTGACCTGATAGTCTTTGAACCTCTCGTCGGGATGCGTTGGGAACCTACGGGCCTATCGAAACCCGATGAGGAGCAGGACAGGTTTCTCCGCTTTCAATCCCTGAGACGGAGGGCCCACGAACAGGCCGGTACCCGCCTTTTTGAGCGGCTGGAGAGCCTACCCTCCTGGCTGAGTGATCATGGGTTCGTGATAGCCAGTACCGGAGGATGGTTCCAGCCCCTGAGACTGAATGATCGATGCTGGACCGAGCGTCAGCGCACGGATCTGATAAACTTACGGCATCAGGCTCGACGGGATCAGGTTGACGTTCTACGGCGGCTCCTCAACCGGACCGGTCTCTGGGAGGACGACCATGCCTCGTTCCTCCGCAACCTTGCGTCGGATTTTCAGCAGCGGGCCCTGCGGAAACGAAAAGCACTTGAATCCGACGACGAAACCGGCTGGGCGAGTTTCCCCATGCTTCAAGTGAGAGCAACCAAATCCGTGGACTCTAAAAGAGGAACTGACTAACAGAAACCTTACGATGGAGGCGGTTTGAATGGCTGAACTGGACGGGGCAGGATCTAATCCCGACGTGGCAATTGTTGGTGGTGGACTCGCCGGCATAACGTCGGCCGTGGGACTGCTCGGGAAGGGCTATTCGGTAACGGTTATAGAATCGGACGAGCGTCTGGGTGGTCGGGCTCGCAGCTGGCGTGACGAGAAAACTGGGGACCCGGTCCATATCGGACCACATATTCTTCTTAGCGAGTATCCTAATTTCTTCCGTTTGCTCGATTCGGTCGGATCAAGTGGAAATGTGGTCTGGCAGGACGATCTCTTCGTCAACATCGTTGACGGTGAGGACCTCTACCCCAAGCGCCAGTCAAGCTGGCTTCCGGCTCCCTTTACCTACCTTCCCAGTGAGTTAAAGGACGACAGTTATACCCAGAAAGACATACTTTCGAATTTACTGGTGCTCTTCTACGCGCTGCAGATGGATGACGAAGACATAAACCGCCTCGATAACTTCAATGCCTACGGCGTTCTACAGTCCATGGGGGTTAACGAAGCCTTCATTGATTCGGTCTGGCGGTTCACCTGCCGGGCTATCATGAACATGCCACTTGAATACTGCTCGGCCGGGGCGCTGTTTAATTTCTATCGTTCGTTTATCGGTTACAGCGACTACAAGGTTGGTTTTCCCAAAGACGGTCTCGGGGAAATGTTTGCACCCCAGGCCAGGGAATTCATCGAGAATCACCCCGAAGGGGAAATTCTCCTGGAGACGGAGGTGACGGAGCTTTTTAGGAACAACGATCGAATCGAGGGCGTCAAACTCTCCAACGGGTCGACGCTGGAGTCCGATCGAACCGTGGTTACGCTTACTGTCCCTCAACTACAGAACCTTCTCCCCAGGGAGTGGCGCCGGGGATACTCCTACTTCTCCGAACTGGGGTATTTTGAACCCTGCCGCTACATAAGCCCCTACATCTGGTTCGACCGGAAGATTACTGACATGAAGTTCTGGGCCCGCCGCTACGATTACAAGGACCTCAATTGTGATTTCTACGATCTTTCGAATATTTCCCCGAACGTTGATGACAACCGGTCATTGATCACGAGCAATATTATTTACAGTAACAGGATACCCGACCTCTCGGACGAGGAGATCGTGGAGGAAACGCTGCTGGAATTATCCGAGTACTTCCCGGAGGTGCGGGACGCCCAGGTACGCCATAGTGTTGTGAACCGTATACCGCTTGCAATTCACTGTCCCTACCCCGGCACTCACCAGCGGCGGCCGCAGCCGGAGACACCGGTGGAGGACCTGTATCTCGCGGGGGACTGGATTGACACGGGACTGCCCTCGTCCATGGAAAGTGCGGCAAAGTCCGGCTGGATGGTGGCCGAATCAATCTGTGAGAGTGACGGAAACTCCGCTTCCTTCGTGGAACCGGAGCGAGAAATTGATGGGGTGTCCAGGATAATTGCCGACATGGGCGAATGGGCCCCCTTTCGACAACTGCGCAAGCTCATTCCACCGGGATAGTCGGCGGAGGCACACCATCAGCTTTTCTATGAAAATCAGTCGCAACATATGGCAGTGGTTCCTCGATCCGGGACTCTCTGAACCCGGAACGACAACACCACTGAAGCGACTGTTTGTGGATCGGTACGCTCAATCAGTCGGACGGAGACTTGTCCGGGCACAGTTATTTTGAGCCCGGTTTAATTGATTTTTGGTACCGTACCGTGTCATATTATGTAACCCATTAACTGCGAGTTAGCCCCGCCGTTTGTTGGAGTCTCGATGTAACTCCAGTGTCATTTATAACAAAAGATCCGTTCAACTACACTTTACAGCCTGAATTTATCCGGGAGGCCGACCCATGACGTTTTCGTTAACCGAAGCCCAGGAAGCAGTTCGAGGTGCCGTTCGAAATTTCGCCGAGAACGAAGTTCGTCCCATTGCGAAGGAGTACAACGAGAAGCACAAATACCCGCGTGAGTTGATTAAGGAAGGAGCCGAGTACGATCTTGTAGCTCCCAGTCTCCCGGAGGAGTACGGTGGGGGCGGCATGGACAGGATTTCGGGAGTAATTGTCACGGAGGAACTCTGGCGGGGCGACCCCGGTGTCGGAGGGGCGATCGCGCTGGCGGGATTTGGTTCCGACATGATATTTGACTACGGTAGTGAGTCGATGAAAGAGGAGTGGCTGCCCCGGATAGCTTCGGGGGAGGCCGTCTGTGCCACCGCAATCAGTGAATCGGCCCACGGGTCCAATATCTCCGGCATGGAAACCACCGCCGAGAAGAAAAACGGAGACTGGGTCCTCAATGGCAGCAAAATGTGGATTTCTAACGGCACGGTGGCCGATTGTGTCGTGACGATGGCCAAGACCGATCCGGGTGAGGGTTACCAGGGGATCAGCGCCTTTCTTGTACCCACGGACGTCGATGGTTTCTCAGCCGAGAAAATTGATAACAAGCTCGGTATCGAAGCGCAGGACCTGGCCGAGCTCGTCCTGGACGACGTCAGGATCTCCGATGATTTACTTATTGGTGAGGAAAACAAAGGGTTCTATCAGCTGATGGATTTCCTAACGAAGGGTCGAGTGAATGTTGCCGGACAGGCGGTTGGGGTTTCCCAGGCGGCCTGGGACGAGGCGAAGGGCTACGCCAACGAACGGGAACAATTCGACCAGAAAATCAGTGATTTTCAGGCTCTGCGGCATAAATTCGCCGAGACCGCGACCCGGATCGAAGCAGCACGTTCGCTCACGTACCGGGCCGCCAAGGCACTCGAGAACGGTGACGAAGACATCCGTCACCTGGCCAGCATGGCGAAGCTCTTTGCCAGTGAAATGGCCGTGGACGTGACCGACGAGGCGGTTCAAATCTTTGGTGGTTCCGGCTACGTTTCGGATTATCCCGTGGAGCGTTTCTACCGGGACGCCCGAATTACGAAAATCTACGAGGGAACGAGCGAAATTCACAAGAACATCATTGCGGACGAACTACTTTAAACTCGCACCGGAATAGCAATAGTTCCTGATCGCCCCGGTTGTCCTGAATCATCCGGGTTAGAGGATGAATCAGTAAGAGTCATTAATCCATGACCTGATCCCGGGAGGCTTAACGGACGCTATCGGGTTTTTGATTGTCGAAGACCTAATCCTCCCGGGTCGTACAACCGGGTATTCCTCTCGTGGATCCACTCAACACCAGTTTAAATATCCTGTGGTGTCCGTGAAGCTTCCGTTTGCATTCTCCGGAATTCGAGTATCATTTACGGGCAACACGAAAGTTGAGTCTCCGGCTAAACTACTTCCAATTTATTCCATTCTTATAAGATAATTGAGGTTAAACCGATGAAGACACTGAATCCCGACGAACTTTCCGGGCGAGACGTCTACGGGCTATTGACAGGCCTGGTAGTGCCCCGGCCGATTGCCCTGGTTACGACTAAATCCCGTCAGGGCGTCTTGAATTGTGCTCCTTTCAGCTTCTTTCAGGGGGTTTGTGGATCACCCCCGATTATCAGTCTTTCGATTGCGCGAAACAAAAAAGGGCTGAAAGACACATTCAGAAACATTCTGCTGAACAGTGAGTTTGTGGTACACACCCCCCGAACCTCCGATCTAGACACGGTTGAAACGGCGGCCAAATCGATGGGCCCCGACATGAGTGAGGTCGACGAAATGGACCTTACGCCCGTTGACAGCGAAAAGGTTGACGTCAGCGGGCTCGAGGAGCTGCCGGTACGAATGGAGTGCCGGCTTCACGACCAGTTTCCCGTGGCCGGAGGAAAGGTCACCGTTGTCTATGGTGAAATTGTCAATTTTCACGTATCGGAGGACGTCCTGGATGATTCCGGGGTGGATTACGAAATGAATTACGACGAACTCGATCCTCTTGCGCGCCTTGGTCCCAATGCCTACACCACCCTCGGTGAGGTGCTGGATTCACCCAAGCAGAGTAACCTGCAGGAAACAGCCGGAGCCTCGGAAGAATGAGGGCCGTTTATCTTGATTCGGAGGCGATTTTACGATGACTCAATCCGACAAAAATAAGCTGGCGGACGCTACCAGTCCCTATCTGCTGGAACACGCCGACAACCCCGTTAACTGGCACCAATGGGGAGACGAAGCGCTTACCAAGGCCCGGGAGGAGGACAAACCGATCTTCCTCAGCATTGGTTACTCGGCCTGTCACTGGTGCCACGTCATGAAGCGGGAGTCCTTCCAGGACCCCGAGACGGCCGAACTCATGAACCGCTGGTTCGTCAACATAAAAGTAGACCGGGAGGAACGTCCCGACCTGGACGAAATTTACATGCAGGCCGTGCAGGCCATGGCCGGCCGGGGTGGCTGGCCGATGAGTGTCTGGCTGACGCCGGACCTGAAACCCTTCTACGGTGGCACCTATTTCCCGGCCGAACCCAAACAGGGAATGCCCGATTTCCGGTCCGTCCTGAAGCAGGTCCACGAAACGTACGAGGAGAAACCGGATGAAATCGAAAAAAGTGCCAGCAAATTAATGGGTCGGTTGAAAGACATGGAAACAATCGGGGGTGGAACGGACGTCCCCGAGGAAACCCTTCTTGACCAGGGTTACCAGCAGCTTTCAAATCGGTTTGACTCGTCCTTCGGAGGGTTTGGTGAAGCACCGAAGTTCCCCCGGGTCATGGACCTACAGCTTCTGCTCCGGCTGGGGGGAGAGGAGCGTTTCTCCCAGGCCTATTCGATGGTGCAATCAAGTCTGGACGCGATGATGCAGGGAGGAATCTACGATCAGGTCGGTGGTGGTTTCTCCCGTTACAGTACCGATCGACAGTGGCTTGTTCCACACTTCGAGAAGATGCTCTACGACAACGCTCAGCTGCTGGAAGTCTACAGCGAAGGTTACCGTCTCTTTGACGAGGAGGAGTACCGGCGTATTGCCGAGCAAACTTACGATTACATGATCCGAGATCTCGGACATGATGACGGCGCGTTTTACAGTTCGCAGGACGCCGAGTCCGAGGGAGAGGAAGGCAAGTACTACGTCTGGGACTACGAGGAGTTCCACGAGGTTCTTGACGAGGAATCCGACCTACTTGAGGATTTCTGGGGGGTTACCCCGGATGGGAACTTCGAGGGAAGCAACATCCTCAACCGGACCGTCTCCAAAGAGGATTTTGCGGAACAGAACGGAATGGACCTTGAGGAATTCGACGAAATCCTTGAGACCGCCAAACGGAAACTCCTCGATGTCCGTGAGGAACGGATCAAACCACATCTGGACGATAAAGTTCTGACGAACTGGAACGGTCTCGCCCTGGCCGGGTGTGCCCGGGCCGGTTTTATTTTTGACAACGGCGACATGGTGGATCGTGCCGCTTCGGGAATCAATTTTATTAAAGACGTTATGATGCAGGATGGTATCCTCTACCATACGCACCGGGAGGACAAGACCCATACTCCCGGGTTCCTCGACGATTACGCCTTCACCATCAAAGCCCTTTTAGAACTGTTCCAGGCCACGGGTGACCCCGATTGGCTCGAGGATGCTCAGTCGCTGTACGATCAGGCAGTTGGGCGCTTCTGGGACGAGGAAAAGGGTGGTTTCTTCTACGCGTCGGCGGATCACGATTACCTTCTTGTTCGTTCGAAGAACCCCCAGGACAAGGCCGAACCATCGGGTAATTCCGAAATGGTTCTTAACTCACTGAAACTGGCTGATCTAACTGGAAAAACGTCCTACTCCGATCGGGCGGGCGAAACCCTGGCAGTTTTTGAATCCCAGATGAGACAGTCCCCCAACGGATTAACCCGGATGCTCTGCGGTCTCCACGATTATTATTCCCCCTCCGTTGAGACCGTCGTCATCGGGGATCGACAGCAGCGAGAGGAATTACTCGAACCGCTGCGCGAAACCTTTCTACCCGGTTCAGTTCTCTACCAGGCCGATCCGTCGCAGGTGAGCGAAGGGGATTCGGTCCTTCTCGAGGGGCGTCTCGATTCAGGCGAACCAACCGCCTACGTCTGCAAGGACCGAACCTGTCAGGAACCGGCTCACACGGCCGAGGAGGTCACGGAACGACTTGAAGCACTATAGACGTTGACGTCTACGGTGAGATACTGGCATTCGATCCGTTCTGATTCGGACCTCCGATTCCGGTCAATTTGTCGCCTCCCTGAGTTCGGTTGGTACATCAGCCCCGAGTTGTAGGAGTAACTTTCTTACGGCATCGTTACCGTGTTTGGTTCCGCGTTGCTGGACTTGAATACGCTCCGGTATCTTCCGGGCGTAGTCGAGCCGGTGATCGTTTCCGTTGATTTGCCAGCTGCAGTCGTTATCCACCAGAGCGGCGGACCACTCAATATTCTGTTGGTCAAATTCAAGTGGCCGTCGGTCGAGAAATTGCTTGAAAATTCCGGCGTGTCGTCGGCTCTGGGAGATCGGATTCGTTACCTGGGTTTCGTCACCGTCGGGTTTGCTGAGGGTTAAATAATCACTTTCCGCCGATCCCCGAAGGTGACCGCGGTAGGCTTTGGTCTCAACAAGATGAACTCCTCCGCTCGAGACGATTACGTGGTCGATCTGTGCCGATTTTGTTCCGGCCTGGATCGTTACGTCATTGAGGATGTAACAATCGTTGGGTAACTCTTCCTCAAGCAGCCGACTAACGAAATCCTCACCGGACCGGCCGGCCCAAATATTCCCGAGGGCCGACCTGTTTTTGACTGTTTTGAGGTAGTGGGAACCGGAAAAGAACATCAGCAGGCCAGCAACGATTACCCACAGCAATTCTCCCTCTGTAGTGTACTGGTGAAGACCATACGCTCCGAACAGAACACCGGCCCCGAATTCAACGTAAAGGAGGATTGAAAGTATTGAGGTTTCAAGGGAAAGGCGGTCCTGCTGGTGTTCCAGGGTCTGTTCCGATTTCACGACGGTCCCCATGAGGCCCCTCCGGTTTTGCCGCTATGGCTTCCAGTGGTCTGAAAGACGGTTTACGGACATTGTGAGATTCCAA
Source organism: Salsurabacterium abyssinicum (SeqCode) (assembly GCA_042219765.1). Lineage (GTDB taxonomy): Bacteria > T1Sed10-126 > T1Sed10-126 > T1Sed10-126 > CAZEBV01 > JBDGPI01. The sequence continues at coordinate 73,846 of JBDGPI010000101.1, read as the reverse complement.
AGTAGCATCTATCGTTTCAATTGTACACTCGGGATTTTTTCAAACCCCGGTTCAAACCGACGGTATTTTTCTTTAAGGAGGTCTTACAGTGGGTATAAAAGAGGACATAGAAGAGGATTTCAAACAGGCCCTTAAGGATCAGGACAAGGAACGTATGAGTACTCTTCGCATGATCAAATCCGCCATTCAGGAGAAGGAAAAGGAGGAAGGTGAGGAACTATCGGACGAGGATGTTATATCTATTCTTTCGAAGGAAGTAAAAAGCCGGCGGGATTCCATCGAGCAGTACGAGGAAGGCGACCGTGGGGAGCTTGCCGAGAAGGAAGCCCGGGAAGTTGAAATCATTGAGGGATACCTTCCGGAACCGCTCTCCGAGGAGGAACTCGAGGATCTGATCGATCAAGTGATCGAGGACGTCGGTGCCAGCGACATGTCGGACATGGGACAGGTCATGGGAAAAATTATGCCCGAGGTTCGTGGGCGCGCCGACGGAGACGAGGTTAATCAAAAGGTCAACGAGAAGCTTTCTTCCTGATTGCTCGCCGGGTGCCATTGACCCTCCCTGGGGCTTACTGATACTCTTTCATTGAGGTATTTCTCACCGGATGGTTAATGACTTGGTTTAGTGATATTTCAAAAGTCACTTCCAGTAAAAACAAGTAACCTGGACGGTTGAACGAAACGCATGGTGTTACCGGATTTTTATCCGGAATGGTGCTGCAGACTATCTCTCGCAAGGGGGCTTAACAATGGGCGATGATTCCGAGCAAAAAGAGGAAGTTCTTTCCGCAACGGTAGGTTCCATCGAAAAAGAGTACGGTGAAGGCTCCATCATGAAGCTCGGTGAGAGCAAGGAGGCAATGGACGTACCGGCAATTTCCACCGGCGCTTTGACTATCGATGAAGCAACGGGTGTTGGTGGTGTCCCACGCGGTCGAGTCACGGAGTTATTCGGACCCGAGTCCTCCGGTAAAACGACTCTTGCCCTATCAACCATTGCACAGGCCCAGAAAGAGGGTGGCATTGCCGCGTTTATAGATGTTGAACATGCCCTCGATCCTGAATACGCCGAGGCAATCGGGGTTGACGTCGACGAACTTTACGTTTCCCAACCCAACACCGGCGAGGAAGCCCTGGAGATTACCGAAAAGCTCGTTCGCAGTGGAGCCCTTGATATCGTTGTCATTGACTCAGTGGCCGCACTGGTTCCCAAGGCCGAAATAGAAGGTGAAATGGGCGACTCCCACGTCGGTCTTCAGGCCCGGTTGATGAGCCAGGCGATGCGGAAGCTGTCCGGTGCCATCAGCAAGTCAAAAACAAGCTGTATCTTTATCAATCAAATTCGAGAGAAAATTGGAGTCATGTACGGGAATCCCGAAACGACTCCCGGCGGCCGAGCCTTGAAATTTTATTCCTCCCTGCGACTCGATATCCGCAAAACGGACGTACTCAAGGATGGGTCCGACTCGAAGGGCATAAAAGTTCGTGTGCGCTGTGTCAAAAACAAAGTGGCTTCCCCTTTCCGTCAGGGTAAGGCGGATATTATTTACGGTGAGGGAATTGACGAGGAAGGTTGTATTCTCGACTGTGCCGTCGAGCGGGAAATCGTTCAGCGAAAGGGCAGCTGGTACAGCTACGGTGATCAACAGCTGGCCCAGGGGCGGGACAATACCCTTGACTTCCTCAAGGAAAACCCGGAGCTCATGGACGAGATCGAAACCGAAGTGAAGAAAGACATGGGTCTTATTCAGGGGGAGTCCGCCGAGGACCAGACCGAGGACGACACGGACGATAACGACGACGAGTCGTGATTAAACTTACCCGTGTCGACAAACAGCGCCACGGTCG
>JBDGPI010000101.1:70410-71978 GCA_042219765.1 Salsurabacterium abyssinicum (SeqCode) | reverse complement strand
CTGAGATTTGATACCCGGGAGACAGTAACGGCTCCCTCACGAGTCGTAAATAAACTCGACCTCGAGGAAGGCGAACTCCACAACCTCCAGGAACTTCGTCAGGACATCCACGAACAATCAAGTGAAATGCTCCCGGACCTGGCACGGTCCCACCTCTCCCAGTACACGAAAACGACCGGCGAATTTCTGGAACACTTCACCCGGAAGGGATATCCCGAGAACCTGGTCCGTGAGGTTATGACCAACCTCGAGCAGGAGGGGTTTCTGGACGACGAGAAAGTTGCCCGGCTTCACGTCGAACAGCGTGTTGCCAACAAGTCTTACGGCCAGGAAAAAATCATTGCCGAACTTCGGGAGAAAGGTATTGACTCCGGGAAGGCCCGGCGTCTCGTCAGGCAGGTTTACCCCGAGGAAGCGGCCCGGAGAAACGCACGCGAGTACATCGAGAAAAACGACGATCTCGCTCCAAAGAAATTAATGTCACGACTTCAGAACCGCGGCTTCTCCAGTTCGATTATTCGGGAATTAGTCTCCTTTTCCTCCTGAACCGCTGAGCATTCTCCACGGGAAGTAACTCCCAAAATATCCGATTCCATAACGTACAGTTCTGATCGTCTCCTTGTTGTTTGAGCATACCGTGGGATTGATTGAACTACAGTCGGCCAGGTTTGAAGAGACGGATTGATGGCGTTGCTTTCGGATACACTGAACGGCGACTGGTGATTAATACTTTTTTACGCTGCATTGTGAAGCCGGTCGGCCAATTGCAGTAAGTCTGAGTCAGTAGTCGTTACTGTATTCAACACGGAATACCTGGAGGATGGATTCACCAATGAAAAACTTCATGTACATTCTGGGACTTGTTTTTGTGGCGGAACTTGCCGATAAAACTCAGCTGACGGTGCTAGGACTTTCAACAGGATCACAGAATCGCCTTACAGTCTTTGTTGCGTCCAGCCTGGCCCTGATACTCTCGACCTTGCTGGCAGTCCTGGCCGGGGACGTTCTCTCACGGTGGATCCCACAGAGCATGCTCGAATCGTCCGTCGGTTTACTGTTTATCGCACTGGGGGGTTGGTTCCTGTACGGTGCCGTCAGTTAGTGTGGTGACGGGAACGGACACCGACTGATTTCGGTATCTGTCGGAAGTGGTTCCTGACCGTGCAGTGATGATGGATCCTGCGATCAGATTTGATCACGGTATGAATTTCTCGGTATTTGTCCTTACTTTGCCAGGTCTCAACACGACTGCGAAAGTGTAAGCTTCAAGAACCGAGCCACCGTTTCCAGCCAGGCATTACTCACGGTAAAAGCCGTTGGATTCGATCTTACTAACCCCGGTGTTCTTAGAACTTCCGTCTCTTACCTGTGCGAAACTTACCAGTGGTTCAATTGAGAAAGCATTTACTTTATGTAAATGCTTTTGGATTCTTTGATTGTGAGGTTCAAGTGATGGGGGAATGGTTGTTTTTTTTCGTTGATGATTAACGGTGGTGCCAGTCAGTCGAGTGAGTTTGTACTCTGACGAGAGGAGTAATTGCAATGGGAACCGATAAGGACGGCGATCG
>JBDGPI010000101.1:54283-70400 GCA_042219765.1 Salsurabacterium abyssinicum (SeqCode) | reverse complement strand
TTCTACTCCGTTCGACAACTCGAGCCAGGAGTACCTGGAGAGTGCGATTTTTACGGAGGGTGCCGACCTGGATGTTATTACTGACTGGATGGGTGAATGCAGTGCGGTTCTTGACGTAGGGGCGGGAACCCTGCACACGGCCGGTAGGCTGAGTGCCTGCGGTGTGTCCTGGGTTGCCGGACTTGATCCGTCCTTACCGATGCTCCGGGACGGGAGCAGTCGTTACGGATCCGTGCGACCGATTGCCGGCCGCTCGGAAGACCTTCCGTTCGGCCGTGAGTCCGTTGAAGGGGTTGTCTGTCGCTACGCCGCCCACCATTTTTCTGCCCCCGAGCGGTTTTTCCGGGAAGCAAAGCGGATATTGGTTCCTGGGGGAACTCTGGTCCTTCAGGATCTGGTGGTTGAGAAGGCCGATGATCTGGGCGACCGTATTAACGGCATTGCCGAGCTCAGAGATCCGTCCCACGGCAGGTACCGATCTCCGTCACAGTGGAGGAACCTCGTTAAGGAGGCCGGTCTGGTTGTGCAAGAGGCCGAACACTTCACTTTGCCGTTGAATTACGATGACTGGATTGAACGCTCGGATCCCTCCCGGGATTCACGACGCACAATCAGAGAACGCTTTGATGAACTTTCCGCTTCGCAACGACGCCGAATCAACCTGAGTTACACCGACGGAGAACCGGACAGTTTCGAGTATCCCGTGATGATGCTCCGATGTTCGCTGTAGGGACGAACCGCTATCTGTTCTTACATTGTGACTAATCCGGTGCATTCTCCTTGTCGGCAACGTAGACCCAGGCGGGAAGAATATTAAGCCAGACCCGTTCGAGCTCCACCGGGCCGAAGTAGGACTCAATGGTATCGCGGTAGTCCTGTGAGTACTGGAACTGTACGTATCGACCATCGGGTTTGAGTGCGTCCAGGGTCGATTGAAGGATCTGTTGGGAGACCGAGTCGGGAAGTGTCGTCAGTGGGATTCCACTGACAACATAATCAAAACCGTCGATGTTATTTTCCTTACTGATTTCGACCAGTTCCTCCGCCCCACGATTAATAACGTGAATAGCATCGGTTTTTTCGTGGTCACGATACTTTTCACGGAGGTCGTCACAGAATGCATCGTTCACCTCGATCAGGTAGAGGTCGGAATCAGGGTGCATCCTGTCGACAATCGGACGGGTCAGGGCTCCGTCCGCCGGGCCCAGTTCGGCGATTGTTCGGGGTTCGGAGAAGTCGAGTTGATCGGCAATCGTGTTGGCCAGGAATGGCGAACTGGGAAAGACCGTGGATAACTCCCGAGGATGTTTAACCGCTTCGATAAACCAGTTGACGATACCCATTTCTCAGTCACGTCCTGTAGTAAAGTTTTAATCAAGGTAGACTAGGAACAAAGTTCGACTAATAGTGAGGTTCATCCGGAAGTCTAAATAGTTTATTCGAAATTTGGTGGGATTAAATGTTTTTTTCCGGAGAGTTCACGAATTGTTGCCAGACTCAACAAAGTGTGAGGGACAGGAAACTTGAAATCAAAGAATGAATGTGCGATTTACTACATGAAATAGGGAGGATTTGTCTGGTTCACAGGGAGCTGGTCGTTCCCCTCTTATCGTGATACCCACCGCTACATTTCCTCCTTTACGTCGTGTTTTGAGAACGTGTCATAATTAACTTCAACCGGCCCTGATTACAGGGTTTGTACGCCTAGAGGTGTCAAGTGGATGCCGGCCGTCGATGATTGGGAAACTGCGAAAGAAACCGTCCGGGAGCGAATTGATTTCGTCGGCCTGGTTGAAGAATACGTAACACTCGAAGAACGCGGCCAGGGGTACTGGGGTCTGTGTCCCTTTCACTCCGAGGATACTCCTTCTTTTAGCGTGACTCCCTCCATGGGTATCTACAAGTGCTTCGGATGTGGAGCCGGTGGGGACGTCTTTGATTTTTACATGGAAATCGAAAGCTGTGATTTCAGCGACGCGCTCCGCCGGCTTGCCGACAGGGTTGGGGTTGAGCTACCGTCCTCCGGGGAGGAGTCATCCGAGGACTCGCTGAGCAACAAACTCTTTGACGTAAACGAGTACGCCTGCGAGAAGTACCGGGAGGCTTTCAATGGCGAGGTAGGCCAGCAGGCTCGCTCCTATATGCTGGACCGTGGGTATACCGAGGAAACGCTCGATAAATTCGACGTCGGCTACGCGCCGGAGGGCTGGCGGAATTTAACGAAAGCCCTGAAACGGGACGGTTACGACCTGACGAACGCCTTCAAGGCGGGATTGATTCGAAAAAGTGACGATGGCAGCAACATCTACGATACCTTTCGTGACCGTGTCATTTTTCCGATCCGAAACCTTTCGGGTTACGTCGTGGCCTTCGGTGGCCGCATCCTTGACGGCTCGGATCAGGACTCTCCGAAATACGTCAACTCCCCCGAATCACCAATCTTTCAGAAGCGCGAGACCCTTTACGGTCTGACCCAGGCCAGAAGCTCGATACGGGAGACCGGCCGGTGCTTGATGATGGAAGGGTACACCGACGTGATGATGTGCCATCAGGAGGGCTACGATACGGCCGTGGCGACCCTTGGAACGGCACTGACCGAACACCACGCTCAGGTCCTAAAACGATACCTCGATGAGATTGTTCTGATATACGACGGCGATGAGTCCGGTCAGCGCGCGGCGAAACGTGGCGGCCGTATCGCACTGGAAGAGGGCATTAAGACCTCCGTCATTATTCTTTCCGAGGATCAGGATCCGGCCGATCTCCTGCAGGAATCCCCCGACCGTTTTCAGGAACTGCTCGACAATCGCCGCTCCTACCTCACGGTTCTCTTTGATTGGCTGGTCGAAGCGTATTCTCTCGACGACGCGGCCAGCAAGGAAAAAATAATGGAAGAATTTACGCCGCTGGTCCGATCAATATCCTCACGGGTAAAACGTGAGGAAACGATTAGCTGGCTGGCCGAGAAACTCGAACTCCGGGAATCCCTCGTTCGCAAGAGTCTCCAGGACCAGGATTCATCCTCCAGCAAGAAGCCCGGTTCTCAAACACGACCCACTGCCAGCCACGACAACAATTCGGTCAAGGGGGGTAGCGGAGAGTTGATTGAGGAAGTTTTCTTTCGCTGCCTGGTGTTTAACCCGGATGTGTTCGAGGACGTCATGGACCTGATTAACGTCAAGGACTTCGCCGCCGAGACCAACAAGGAGTTGATGCGCGCACTGGTCGAAATCCGCGAAAACGGGGAGCAGTTCACCCCGGAAAACTGGCTCGACCACATACCGGAGGACAAACGCCGCTACCTTGCCGGCATACTCAGCCAGAACGACGAATCCCGATTGGCCAGGGGGCTGGATCCCCTCGAGGTTGCCCGAAAGCTTAAGACACTGGATTCCGCCGAGCGGGAACTTCAGGAATTGTCCCGGGAACTCGCCCAGCAGGACGATCGTAATGGCCCTGGGGAGTTCGACGAATCAAAGAAAGTACTCCTCAAGGAGGTGATGAATTTAAAGGCTCAAGAGGAACCCAACCCTGAGGCTAACAGTGAGTGACTCATTTTTTATTCGGAGGGCTCCTACATGCAGTGTGTTGAAAAGACGATTGATGAGCTGGAAGACGTGAGGGATCTTACGGAGGGTCGGAGCCGCTTAACCTACTCGGAGCTGAATGAGGAACTCCCCGACGATTACACGGGTCCTGAATTCATCGATGACCTAATACTATACTTGAACTCCAGAGGCATTGAATTATCCGAAGAGGACTCCAGCGGTGAGTTCCCCGACGAACTCGGGATACTTGATGGTAACACCACGGAATCCGGCGGCGGGCTAACGGATCCAGTTCAACTCTACCTCAAAGAAATTAGCAATCACGATCTGCTGAGTTCGGAAGAAGAGGTTGAAATATCCCGACAAATTGAACTGGGGAAAAACCGGCTGTGCAGCGCCGTGCTTGGTACCTACTACGCCGTTCAACAGTTTATCCAGCTGTCCGGTGAGGTATTGAATCAAACTACCAGTCTAAAGAAGCTGGTTGACCTGAAAAAGACCGATCGGATTGACGAAGAGCAGATTGAGGCCTGGTTCGACAAAATCCAAACCGCCCGAAACCGCTTGATCCAGTTTCGGACGCAGTACGAGGACCTGTACGATCAACTTCGAAACAGTTCCCCCCAGGACAAACAATCCCTTCTACAAGACCTTCGGGAGCTTCAGGACAAAATCCGAGCTGCATTCGATGATATTGACATTGACCAGACGCTTGTAATGGAATGGGCGGAGGACCTGAAGGAAGCCGTACAGGCACTTGACGCCTTAAATTCGTTGAAGGAAACGGTTCGATCCCGGCTGAACCGTAGTCCCGCTCAGCTTCTCAGTCTGTACGATCGCCTGCGGGAAAGTCCCGAGGACCGCAGGCAGTGGAAGGAAAGAAGTAGCTACCGCTGGCGGACCATCCGTAATTTCTCGCGTAAACTCCGCGCTAAACAACAGAGAGTGGAGAACACGACAAAGGGATTGCTTCTGGAGGGCGAACGCCTTCGCAGGGTCCACGAGAAAATTAAGCTCGGTGAGATGCGCATGGAGACCTACCACAACAAGATGGTGAGCAGTAATTTAAGGTTGGTCGTCAGTATCGCGAAACGGTACACGAACCGGGGGCTTTCCTTCCTCGATCTCATTCAGGAAGGGAACATCGGCTTGACCCGGGCCGTGGATAAGTTTGAGTACCGCAAGGGGTTCAAGTTTTCCACGTACGCCACCTGGTGGATTCGCCAGGCCATCACACGGGCCATTGCCGATCAATCCCGGACCATTCGAGTTCCGGTTCACATGGTGGAACAGATCAACAAAGTGCTCCGGGTTGCCCGGAGCCTGGTTCAGCGCAAAAACCGGGATCCGGAGCCGGAGGAAATTGCGGAGAAGTTAAACTGGGACACGGAGCGGGTCAAGAAAATTCTCAAGGTCTCACAGGATCCGATCTCCCTCGAGAAGCCAATAGGCGAGGATGGGGACAGTCAGCTTGGTGATTTTGTGCCGGACGAGGACATGGACGATCCGGTCGACAGTACCTCCGACAAAATGCTCAAGGATCGCCTGGAGTCCCTGCTGAAAAGTATCGATTGGCGGGAGGAGCAGGTGATTCGCCTTCGGTTCGGACTGGACGACGGATACGAACGAACGCTGGAGGAGGTCGGTCAACTGTTTCGGGTAACTCGAGAGAGAATACGGCAAATTGAAAACAAGGCTCTGGATAAACTGCGGCATCCCTCACGCAGTCAACAACTCGAGGATTACCTGAAGGAGGAAAACGACGGAGTCCGGGCAGTTCCGACCCCGGAGCCAGCTTCCTGAATCAGCGAGGGCCGTTGACGGATTTGACCGCTTCTAAGCGGTAGCCGTGTCAGGGGTCAACCGTCCGCTAATTCAACCAATAACATTTCACTCCGAATGAGTCTCCTGCAGTGATTTTTCTCCCAGGTAAGATCCGGTTTCAATTGTTTCCATCAGGCCCTGACGGGAGAATTGGTAGAAAAGAATCCTCCTCTTACCAGCGTGCGGTTTTTGAGTTGATCAGTCCGGTCGAACGACCCGCAGTTCTTCAAGCAGTTGCTGTTTTTCGTCGTCGTCGAGTTGTTCGGATCCGGCGGTTAGGAAGTGATTTTCAATCAACTGAAAATAAGTTGAGAGCAGGGAGTCAAGCCGGTAGAGGTCCTTGAGGGTTTCACGCGCGGCGTCGTTGCGTTCGTCCTTCGGGGCGTCGGGATTCGCGAAGAACTCAATGTTCTCCTCGGTGTCCTCCGTTTGACTGGCCTGTTTTTCCAGTCGGTCCTGAAAATCGGCGAAAAGATCGATGGCGACCACGTCCCCCGACGAATCGGACGGGGTAACCGCCGGCAGCAGAATTTGTTGAACCGTCTCGATGTGGCGCCGTAATCCATTCAAAAAGGTGTCCTTTCCCTCCTGAAGTTCCGACCGTGAGATCCGCTCACCGTAAAAGAGAACCTCAGTCAATTTATTGCGGTATTCCTCGAAGAGCTCAAGGAAGTCCGCGTGGGTCTGCTTCATTTCAGCTACGAAGTTATCAGTCACGAGTAGTTCCTCCACTTGAATAAGCGTAGATCGAACAAGGATTGACGTAAAATTTTTCCCAACGCATGATAGGATTCTTAACCTGTAAGAAACAGCTGCAATTCAGGATATACGACAAAAGATTATAACGATAGCCCGGTGGTTCGATGAGACGGTTACCTGAATCACACCGGGTGATCCTGGAACCGGTGGTTATGAATGATCGAAATACGGGACCTCACCAAGAGTTTTGGCGATTTTACGGCAGTTAAGGACCTGACGCTGTCGGTGGACAACGGTGAACTCTACGGTTTCCTTGGGCCCAATGGAGCGGGGAAAACCACTACAGTTAAAATGATCACCGGACTTTTGAAACCGACCTCCGGTTCGGTTACGGTTGCCGGATTCGACGTTGCCGAATCACCCGAGGCAGCCAAACAGGTGACCGGATACATCCCGGACTCCCCCTACGTCTATCCTCAGCTGGCCATGGATGAATACCTTGATTTCGTCGAAAACCTCTACGATCTGGACGTCGAGTCGGCCCGTGAAATCCGTGACTATTACTTCGAGAAGTTTAACCTCGGCAACTGGCACCAGGACCTTATCCGTAACCTTTCGCACGGCATGAAGCAAAAAATGCTGTTTACGTCGATTTTCATGATGGAACCTGAGGTTATTGTGATTGATGAACCGATGGTCGGTCTGGATCCTGAGAGCAGCAGGGTCTTCAAGGAAGCCTTGCGGTACGAAGTGGAGGAACGGAGTACGGCAGTGTTTCTCTCCACCCACAGCCTTGAGGTAGCGCAGGAAATCTGCGATACGGTCGGGATTCTCAAGGAGGGGGAATTGATTTCCGAAGGCCCCCTGGAGACACTGCAACAGACCTCCGACGAAACGCTGGAGGAAGTCTTCCTTCGTATAACGCGTGAGGAAACCAAAGCCAAGAAAGAGGTTACTGGATAAGGTGGAGAGGAACTACTCCACCCTGGGTAAACTGGGTCTGCTCTGGAAAGTGCGTGTCAAACAGCTGGTCACGTCCATAACGGGAGGTGACCGGTACCTCCGGTTGAGTTCGTGGCTTCTTATTGCCATTTTCATTGCGTTTATGCTGAGTCTGAGTTTCCTCTTCAACCAGCTCTTTATGGAATTTCTGACGATTCCCGTTCTGGGTAAGTACGTGATGCTACAAACCCTGTCGCTGGTGTTTTTGAGTTTTTTTCTGCTCCTCCTTTTTTCCTCGATGGTTACGAGTCTAAGTACCCAGTTTATGTCGAATGACTTAAATTTTCTCTTCGGAACACACCTCTCCGGGAAAGTTCTGTACTGGATGAAGAGCGGTGAAGCAATTTTTCACTCCAGCTGGATGGTCGTTGTCTTCGCCTTCCCAATATTGATCAGTTACGGTCACTCGGTGAACTCACCCTGGTACTATTATCCGTCGGCGTTAATTGTTCTTTTCCCCTTCGTTGTTATACCGTACAGTCTCGGCAGTTTTCTGGTTAACGCCGTTCTATTTTTTATACCAATACGACGGGTCAGGGCCGTTCTGGTGGCCATTGGCTGTATCTTCGGGATTATTATGGTCTACGTGCTTCGGCTCCTGAGTCCCGAGTTGCTGTTCCAGCCTGAACTTGCCAGGAATCTTTTCGTGGATTTCCTCGGGACGCTTGAAGTGGGGAAAATGACCGGTTTGCCCAGCTACCACGCGTCCTATTTTCTGCATAGTCTTACCGCCCGTAATTTTACCGGAGCCGGTTATCACATGGCATGGCTTTCCGGGCTCTCAATCCTTTCCATTGTTTTGCTTGGAGGGGTGGCACAGTTCTGGTACTCCCCGAGCTGGCTTCGGACCCAGGAGGGGCGGCCGGAACAATCCCGTCTCCTCGACATCAAGAACTGGAGCCTCTGGGAAATATTTCCCCCGGCGTACGCCGCTCTTTTCAAGAAAGAAGTGATGAGGTTTCTCCGCCAGACGGCCCAGTGGTCCCAGTTGCTCGTTCTCGGGGCATTTTGATTGTTCACATAACGAATCTCATGGATATCCCTGCCACCAGTGTCTTCTTAAATCACGTCCTGTTTTTCGTGAACATCGGCTTGATCGGTTTTGTAATGACGGCTATTTGTGTGAGGTTTGTCTTCCCCTCCATCAGTTTCGAGGGGGAGTATTTCTGGATTATCCGTTCAGCTCCTATTTCAATGAACCAGTTTTACTTTCAGAAAGCCCTTTTTTACGTCGTTCCTATCGGACTATTGGGAGCCGGACTGACCATGGTTAGCAATGGGGTCCTTTCGGTTGATTTCAGTCTATGGCTCTGGTCGACGCTGCTGGTGGGGAGCTTATCCTTCGTTTTAACGGCGGGGGCCCTGGTCGCCGGGACCTACTTTCCGAAGTTCAACTACGATCATTTCAGTGAAGTTGTGACCTCGGCGGGAAGTATGATCTACATGATTGCGGGGATGTTTTACGTAGCCGGAGTAGTGGGTGTGCTTCTTATCCCTGTTTACAGTAATCTGAGCGGTCAGAATGTCCCACCGGGAGATATTCTTAACAGTTTTCCTCCGATGGTCATGGTCATGTCGACCGTTTCAATTATACTCGGTCTATTTTTTCTCGTGGCCGGCGCCCGAAAAGTCGAGGACTACGGATTCGGTCGACTCTAAGAAATTTTTTTGGACCCAGGGGACAATTCGTTCTACGGTGCTACTGCTGGTCCAGTAAGCTGGCTGAAAGTTGTCATTTCAAATGCTTCATTGAATTTTTCGTGGGGGAGTGAACACCTTGGATATTAAGGAACTCGAGTCTTCCAAAGAGTGGCTGGATGCCTTTCCACTCATGAATCAGCTGCGAACTCACCTGGACCGTGAGAGCTACCTTGAGTACCTTCGTGAAATGACCGCCGACGGTTAACGTCTTTTTGCAGGGACCGTGGATGACGAATTCGTGACACTGGCGGGAGTAGGAATTGAGGTCAACATGTACTACGGGCGTCATCTCTGGGTGTACGAATTAATCACGGACGCCGATTATCGCTCGGAGGGATACGGCCTTGAGCTTGTATCGTTCCTGGAAGAATGGGCCGATCAAAAAGACTGTGAGCGAGTTGCCCTCTCGTCCGGGCTACAGCGCAAGGACGCCCAACGGTTTTACGAGGAGAAAGTTGGCATGGACCGGGCCAGCTACGTCTATACTAAATCGCAGGCGTAGCGGACAGTCGGCAAGTCCTTAGTAGACTTCGACACGGACCCGTTCTTTGTTGGGACGGATGTTTGTCAGTCGTTCGTCTCGATCGGAAATCTCGTCGGGGTCCTCACCATCCAGTGACTCGGGGACACTGGCCAGTAATTCATCGCAGTCCATCGCCATGAAGGACCGGTAAATACCGGTTTCCATGCCCTTTAAACCACAGATGTAGCAGAGGGTTTGTTCGTCCTTGAGTAAGGGGCCAAGCCGGTCCCGCTCACTGAGAATTCTCTCCTGAACGTACATCTTCTTTCCGTCCTCAGTTCGCTGTTGCCGACTGATTGCTTCGTAAAAGTTGAAGTTGTCGTACTCTTCCTCGACGTCCCTGAACCAATCCTCGTACAGAATGTCGGTATTGTACGGAACACCGAGGATGAGGTGGATTGGGTTGTCGAGACCTTTGTCGAGTAATTCCATCGTCATTCCCCGAAAGGGTGCGATACCCGTTCCAGTGGCCAGGAACACGTAATTGTAGTCCTGGACTTCGTTTTCGTCGGGAAGGAGAAAATGACGGCCGGTGGGTCCGGTTATTTTTACTTCGTCGCCCTCGTCCATGTCGCACATATAATTGGAGTCGGCCCCGAGAAAGGTCGTGCCGTCTTCCTCGTGTTCGTCAAACACTCGCTTGACGGTTGTGGAGTAGAGAGCTCCCTCTCCGTTTTCACCGTCCGATGGAGAGGCGTTCGAGTAGAGTCGGATTTTGTGGTCGTCGGATTTGATGAATGTGTCATTGTAATCAATGTTGTGCTCCCACTCCGGAACGACACCAAACGCCTGTCCGCTCTGGATACTTCCTTCAAGTTCGGTCCCGGATAGATCCACCACCCAGTGCCGGGTAAAGTGGGGACTGCTTGAGTCGGTCAGAAGTCGGTTTTCAACCAGTGTTCCTATAACGGGATCAGCCGGTGTGATTTTGTTGACTGGTATATCTCGGTTAATTTCCATGTCGATCCGTCCTTAAGTCGATAGATTTTGGAATAGTGGAAAATGAGACAGATGAATGACGAATTCTACGCCATTTCGGTTAAACTTCGAAGTAAATTCTTTAGGAACCGCTCTTGACAGTAACTGATTGTCCGGCACGGAAGTCTTCAAGCGTATCGATGCCGGAGGTAACCTCACCAACAATTTCCACGTCGTCCGCGGGTACAGGCTGACCGTCGTCACTTTTCGGAGTGGGCCCGAAAAATATGGCAAGGGATTGACCTTCGTGCCAGAAAGCAACGTCGCCAACCGATACATCCTGCGTCAAGGAACCGGTTTCGGCCTCGACGGGAACCGGGAAGTAAATTTCATCCCCCCAGGTCGATATACGAGATTCGAACGGTAGTTCATCGATGAATTGGCTGGTCAAGGAGCAGGGTGCTAACTCGATCGTGACGGTTCGGTCGTCGGTGGTAATTTCAATGTTTTCGCTCACTGGTTTAATCGTTCCTTTGTCGGCTGCCAGGTAGTTTCAGTCGATCTGGTTCAGGCCATGTTCAAGGTCCTGAATAAGATCGTCAGTGTTTTCCATGCCGACGGAGAGTCGGATCAAGGAATTGGTGATACCAATTTCAAGCCGTTCTTCCTCCGGGAAATCGTAGTAAGAAACCGTGGCAGGATGTGTTATGAGGGATTCTACACCACCGAGACTCGGAGCAATTTTAATGTATTTGAGGCTGTCGAGGAAATCCTTGGCCTCCTCCAGCTCACCGGTGATTTCGAAGCTGATAACGGCCCCGTACCCGTCCATCTGTTCTTTGGCGGTTTTGTGTTGGGGATGGGACTCAAGTCCCGGGTAGTAGACCTCCTGGACGGAGGAATGGTCCTCGAGGAATTCGGCGACGGCCTGCCCGGTCTCGTTCAGTTGTTCCATACGAGCCGAGAAGGTCTTCAAGCCCCGGATCAGCAGGTAGGCGCTGTGGGCGTCAATGACCCCACCGAGGGTATGGTGCATCTCCCGGATGCGTTCAATCTGGGGGAACGATCCCAGCACGGCACCGCAGATTAAATCATTATGGCCCCCGAGGTATTTCGTCGTGCTCTGAATAACGAGGTCAATTCCCATTTCCAGTGGGCGCTGGTTGTAGGGGGTTGCAAAGGTGGCGTCTATGATTGTTTTTATTCCGTGTTCGTTGCCAATGTCGGCAATTTTCTCCAGGTCGATGACATTCACGAAAGGATTCGTCGGCGATTCCGAGAAGAGGATGGCCGTGTCGTCCGTGATGGCGTCCTCAATGGCTCCGTAATCGTCCGGATCAACGAAGGTTGACTCAACACCAAACTTCTTCAGGTCGTATTTCAGGAAGTAGAGGGTCTTCTTGTAGATGTCGCTGGTCGCAACGACGTGATCCCCCTCCGAGAGAAGGGTGAGCAGGGTCGTTGTTATGGCGTTCATTCCGGAGGAGGTCAACATGCATGCTCCGGCGCCTTCGAGCTTGGCCAGTTTCTCCTTCGCGACCTCCCGGGTGGGGTTACCGTAGCGCCCGTACTCCGGGTGTGGTTTTTTTCCCGTAATGTATTCCTCGACCTCGTCCATCGACTCGAACTGATAGGTCGACGTTAAGCTAACTGGAGTGGTTATCTCTCGATTTGGGCGGGCGTCTTCCTCCCCGCTGAAAATTGCATCGGTAGCCATACCGGGCTGCTCGTCGTCTATTCCCATAGATCCCAACCTGCTTTCTTTTGTTTCTGTCGGTTTTCAAGTTCCTCGAACAATTTCTCTTCAACAATGTCGTAGTCGGCTGGAGCCTCAACGGGTTGATTGGGGAAGTTGGTATCAACCCCGTCGAGGTCATTCTGGAAGTAATCAATTTTAAAATCGGTGAATTTTAAACCGTGGGCCGTGGAAATTACGACGACCCGATCGTTTTCGTCGATTGGTCCGTCCTGAATTTGCTTGATGGTGGCGGCCAGTGCAACTCCCGTGTGTGGACAGCTGAACAGTCCACAGCGGTCTCCCCAGGCGGCGGCGTTAGCAATTTCATCCTCACTGGCCTGCTCGACGATACCGTCGAAGTATTTTAGTTCCCGTATGGCTTTGTTGATGCTCACCGGGTCCCCAATCTGAATGGCCGACGCAATGGTTTCCTTGGCTTTAACGGGCTCGAAGGTTTCAAAATCATTTTGATAACTTTGATAGAGTGGATTGGCGTTTTCGGCCTGAGCACAGACGATTCGTGGTTTCCAATCAATGAGCCCCACGTCAATCATTTCCCTGAAGCCTTTCCCCAGGGCCGAGACATTTCCCAGGTTGCCCCCTGGAATCACGATGTAATCAATGGGTTCCCAATCAAATTCCTGGGCGATTTCGTAACTGAGGGTTTTTTGGCCCTCAATCCGGAGCGAGTTTAAGGAGTTGGCAAGGTAGATGTCGTTGCGCCCGCAGACGTCTTTTACTATTTCCATGCAGCCATCGAAATCCGTGTCCAGGGAGAGCGTGATAGCGTTGTTGGCGATGGGTTGAATCAACTGGGCGGGGGTGATTTTGTCCTGGGGCAAAAAGACCACAGCCTGCAGCCCGGCGGCCGCACAGTACGCCGCGAGGGAGGCCGAAGTGTCGCCGGTCGATGCACAGGCGATGGCGGGGATGTCCTTCCCCTCGTCAATCATCTGGTTGACCATGCTCACCAGAACGGTCATGCCAAGATCCTTGAAGGATCCCGTGTGACTGTTTCCGCATTGTTTTACCCAGAGGTCCGAAAGACCCAGCTGTTCACCAAATTCATCCGACCAGAATAGATTCGTCTTTCCCTCGTAAAGAGAAACCACGTTTTCGTTATCTATTTCAGGACAGACCCATTCTTTCTTACCCCAGACACCGCTCCCGTAAGGCCATTCGGTGGTACCCAGGCGATCGGCGAATTTCTGTTTCCACTCCTGAGGGGATTTGTCCGCGAGCGCATCGAGGTCGTGCTTGACTTCCAGCAGCGAGTCGCATTCTTCACAACGATAGACGATCTCATTTAAACTATAGGTTACGTTACAGCCCTGACTGCACTCGAACCAGGCGTTGTATTCGGACACGGTAATCGTCTCCCACATTGGTAGTCCAAACTCGGATAACTCACAATGTTAAATCATACTTCGGTCCGTGACAAAACGTAAACCACGGGCCAGCGTCCTTGACGCCTGTAACCCGTAAGCAAGAATATCTTTCCTTCTGTTCCGACTTCGACTGACTTTAATCGTTTTTCGGAGGAATACCATTGAGTACCGAAACTTCATCGGACGATGAATTTGAGGTCCGGCGAGACAAACTAAACGAGATGCGAGCCAATGACATCGATCCTTACCCCCGGGAGTATGACCGCACTCATACTATTCGGGAAGCCCACGATAAATTCGATCCCGAGGTGGAGGACAAGGATCGCATTCGGGTCAGTGGCCGGATCGTAGCCGAGCGGCTGCACGGTGGAGCCGCTTTCCTCGACCTGATGGATTCGACCGGAACCCTTCAGCTATATTTATCCGAAATTACCTGGACGACGAATCGGTCTACGACCGTTTTGAATCCTACTGGGATATCGGCGATCATGTCGGGGCCGAGGGGGAACTGTTCGAGACGGACGAAGGCGAACTTTCGATTGTCGTCCGGGAGGCGACGCTTCTATCGAAGGGGCTCAGGCCCCTGCCGGAAAAATTTCACGGTCTTCAGGACAAGGAGAAACGCTATCGTCAGCGATACCTGGATTTAATCAGCAACGAGGACGTGCGCCGCACCTTTGCCGACAGAAGTCGGTTTATTTCAGCCCTGCGCAGGAATCTCGAGGACCGGGGGTTCATCGAGGTTGAAACGCCGATGATGCAGGATTTGCCCGGTGGAGCCGAAGCCGAACCCTTCGTAACGCATCACAATGCCCTCGATCAGGATTTGTTTCTGCGAATTGCGCCGGAACTCTACCTCAAGCGACTTCTTATCGGTGGTTTCGAACAGGTCTACGAGATCAACCGGAATTTCCGGAACGAAGGCCTTTCGACGCAACACAACCCGGAGTTTACGATGCTTGAACTGTATCAGGCGTACGTGGATTACGAGGACATCATGGAGTTAACTGAAACGTTTGTTTCCGAAGCAGTAAAGTCCGTCGCGGACGGGCTGGAACTATCGTTCGACGGGGAGACGATTGATTGGTCGCCACCCTGGAGGCGTGTGGAACTAATTGACCTCGTCGAGGACGAGCTTGAAGCGTCAATCTCACTGGAGGATGATCCAACCCGTATTCTCGAACTGGCCCGGGATCAGGACATCGACCCGGAACCGGTGGACTCGGCAGGGGAACAGGTATTAGAGGTTTTTGAGGAGGCTGTCGAGGATGACCTTCAGCAGCCGACTTTTGTTACTAACTTCCCGAGCTCCGTTTCACCACTGGCCAAGGATGATCCCGATGCACCCGGTACGAGTGAACGGTTTGAATTATTCGTAGGCGGTCTGGAAGTTGGAAACGCCTACACCGAGTTGAACGATCCCCTCAAGCAGCGGCAAAACTTCGAGGAACAGGTCGAGTCCGGGGATGAGATCGACGACGATTTCCTCGAAGCCCTGGAGTACGGAATGCCGCCGGCGGGCGGCCTGGGGTTGGGGATTGATCGTCTGGTGATGCTTCTCACGAACTCAACCTCGATCAGGGAAGTTATTCTGTTTCCGATGCTTCGTCAGCGAGAATGACTTCTACCGGTAGGGTTTCGCCTGAATTGGTTTTACGTTCATGAATAATAGTACTTTTTTGCCCAAACTCGTCTATAAATTCCTTTTTCGTTCCCGGTCAATCGGTGTGCTTCCCTGGCTGACTCTCTTCGCGCTGGTAAGTGTTGCCGTGGGAGTGGCGACCTTAATTCTGGTCCTCTCAGTGATGAACGGGTTTTCCACCACCCTGCAGGAACAACTGGTCGGTATTCATAGTCCACTGCGTGTCTATTCCGCCGATCGAGGAACCCTCTCGATATCGAAGACCCGAAAGCGACTGGGGGAGTACGTGCCCGAGTCCAGAATGCTGGGGGTCTACCGGGGCGAAGTCCTCCTCAAAGGCAGTGGTTCAAACTATCAGGGAGGGCGAATCCTGGCCTTCACCCGCTGGCGAGACGGTCGGTTGAACGTTCAACAACCCCCGGAAGACGGTATACTGCTCGGCCAGGGACTGGCCCGGAGCCTGTTTGTTTTCCCGGGGTCCGATCTTCTCCTGATCCGACCCAACGCTCAAAGTACCCCTTTTGGAGTCCTTCCCGGCGGGACGAAAGTTTCGATCAAAAACACCTTTAAAACCGGCTACAAACAGCTGGATCAATACCTCGGGATTGTTTCCTGGAAGACGGCCCGAAAGCTTTTTGACCTGCCGGAGGACCGTGCCAGTTACATTGAAGTCTGGATTCAGAACCGGTATAAGGCTTTTGAATTGAAAAAGACCCTGAGCAATAAATTCGAGGACGCTTATTCATTTGTCACCTGGAAGGACTCCAACCCCGCTCTCTTCAAGGCTTTACAACTTGAGCGGACAGTTACGTTTATCGTTCTAACGCTGATTGTACTCGTGGCCGCCATTAATATTCTGAGCATGCTGGTCCTATCAATCCTTCAGCGACGCCGTCAAATAGCCATGATGATGGCCATGGGGGCCAGTCCGGGACGAATACTGATGATATTCATGATGGCCGGTATGTTGATCACGGTCTCCGGGTTGGTCATCGGACTGACGCTTGGCATCGGTGGGGCCTATCTTCTCGACAACGTTTTTATTATTCAGCTTCCTCCGGTCTATCCCCTGACGAAGCTCCCGGTTGAAGTAAGTCTCTACCACGTCAGCATGATTGTGGGGGTCACGCTCCT
>JBDGPI010000101.1:38645-54273 GCA_042219765.1 Salsurabacterium abyssinicum (SeqCode) | reverse complement strand
GCCTCGGGAATCACACTGAACGAGGTCATTCTCAACGACGGACTCGCGACGTTCACGTGGTCGAACCTCAAGTTCCTCCTGATGGCCATCGGGTTCGGCGTGATGACGGGAATTCTCAGTGGGGCCTACCCTGCCTGGAAGGCGTCCAGGATTGATCCCGCCGAGGTGCTTCGTTATGGCTGAATCGGTTCTTAAGGCGAAGGCGATATCCCATTCGTATCAGTCGGGTCCCGCCATTCTCGATGATCTTGAATTTTCCCTGAACGCGGGTGAAACGGTTGCCATTCAGGGCCGTTCCGGAGTCGGAAAGACGACGCTTCTTGAAATACTGGGGACCATGCGGGAGCCCAATGAGGGATCGGTTCAAATTGGCGACGAGTCCGTCTACGATCTGTCACTGTCGGACCGGGCCGCCTTGCGCGGACGGTATATTGGTTTTGTTTTTCAGGAGGGGCTTCTCCTCCCTGACCTGACCTTGTGGGAAAATTGCCGGCTGGCCGTTCAACTGTCCCAGAGAAGCTGGTCCCTGGAAAAAACCAGGAAACGCTTCGAGTTCCTGATGGAGCGGTTGGGTCTGGATCCCGAGCGGGGAAACGATCAGCCGGCGATGCTCTCGACGGGGGAACGCCAGCGGTTGGCGGTGGTCCGGGCTCTGATGCATGGACCGTCGATCCTTGCGGCCGACGAACCGACCGGGAACCTGGATCCTGACTCCAGCGCTAAAATGGTGGACTTGATGCTACCCCTTGCCAGAGAGGATGAAACGTCAATACTTATTGCAACGCACGATCGTGAACTGGCCGACCACATGGAAACTCTTTACAGGCTCGATGAGGGTAAATTGAAAAACCGGCAGGTATAATTAAGCATGTTGATCACGGTCTCGTATACTCGGTTCGACTTCAGGAAAGGAGAATGCACCCTTCATGAGTGACTCAGTAATATGGATGAACGGAGAGTACGTAACCCCTGATAACGCCACAATAAGCGTCTTCGATCACGGCCTGCTCTACGGGGACGGGGTCTTTGAGGGGATTAGAGCTTACGAGGGAACCGTTTTTAAACTTGAGGAACACGTTAGCCGTTTATTCCGGTCCGCTCATGTGATTAACCTTGATATTCCTTACAGTGAAGAAGAAACAGTGGAGGCAGTTGTTGAAACGATCAGGGAAAATAACCTGACCGATGCCTACGTGCGACTGGTCGTGACTCGGGGTGAAGGGGACCTCGGGTTGGATCCGGATCACTGTGATGAACCGACGATGTTTATCATCGCCGCCGATATTGAATTGTACCCTGAGGAAGTTTATCGGAAGGGACTTGAACTGATTACGGTGCCCACCCGGCGCAATCAGCCCGAAGCGATTAATCCCCGGGTGAAGTCCCTGAATTACCTGAATAACATCATGGCTAAAATCGAGGCCAAACAGGCCGGTTACGAAGAAGCAATTATGCTAAACGAACAGGGGTACGTGGTCGAATGCACGGGTGATAACCTATTTATTGTTGAATCGGACGATCTTATTCGGACTCCGCCCCCACATATGGGGGTCCTCGAGGGCATTACACGGGATACCCTGATCGAACTTGCCGAGAACAATGGAATAACTGTCAAAGAAGAACCGTTAAATCGTTATGACCTCTACGTAGCTCAAGAGTGTTTCGTTACCGGGACTGCAGCCGAAGTCCTGCCGGTGGTCAACATCGACAGTCGGTCCATCGACGACGGCACTCCCGGTCCCATTTCGGAAAAGTTGATTGAAGAGTTCCGAGATACGGCCAACAAACGGGGCACCAGTATCGAGTAGCTTCACACAGAACCACAACAAGGGAGACTGAGACCATGAACTGCGACAACTGCGGTGACCCGGACGCGTCCATCCACAAAATTCACGTATCCGACAATGAAATAAAGCATGTTCAGCTCTGTGAAAGTTGTGCAAAGGAGGAGTCCGTTAAGGACACTGAATCCACACAGGGAGTCGGAGAATTTTTCTCCGATCTTCAGGAACGTACCGCCGGGGATTCGGAGAGTACCTGTCCCAACTGCGGTTTGACGCTGAAGGAGCTGAAAAAAACAAACAAGGTTGGATGCAGAAAGTGTTATTCTGTGTTCCGGGAAGAATTTGAATCCATCGTTCACCGTATTCACGGTGCTGATCAACACATCGGTGATGGAGAAACGACCCCACAGTCGGATTCCACCGTCGAGGACGCCCAGCAAGAAGCGGCAAGTACCGGTCTCGGGAAGGTCTCACGGGAACAAAAATTGCAGTTGTTAGAAAAGAGATTGCAGAAACGTGTGGACGAAGAGGATTACGAGGCGGCGGCGGATCTGCGCGACCGAATTCAGGAGCTCAAGGACGGTTCGACCAATGAACCTACCAATTGATCTGCGGCAATCCCCGAACTGGGCCCGGAGCAAAGGCCCCGAGAAGGATGTCGTAGTCTCCAGTCGGTTACGTTTTGCTCGTAATGACAGCCGTTACCCTTTTCCCGGTCGAGCCAATGGTCAGCAAAAAGACGAAGTTTTTCAACGAACC
Organism: Salsurabacterium abyssinicum (SeqCode); assembly: GCA_042219765.1. Taxonomy (GTDB): domain Bacteria; phylum T1Sed10-126; class T1Sed10-126; order T1Sed10-126; family CAZEBV01; genus JBDGPI01. The sequence goes on along the minus strand of JBDGPI010000101.1, from coordinate 51,730 downwards.
GAGGAAATATTAACCAGTGCCGATACTGGTCGTGAGCTTCACTTCCTCCGAATGAGCGACCTGGAATCACTGGAGAAGGACGTCATCCGGGAGCGCCGACTCGGTAGTAAGAAATTAACCGAAGCACCCCACGGGGGCCTTGTGTTTGACCCCGGTGAATCCACGGCCGTACTCGTTAACGAAGAGGATCACTTTCGTATTCAGTCACTGAGCTCCGGTTACAATCTGACCGTGGTAAGGAACGCCGCCGAGCGTTTTGAGGACGCTCTTGGGGAGCGTATTGACTTCGCCTACGACGAACAATGGGGCTACCTGACGGCCTGTCCCACGAATCTCGGAACCGGCCTGCGTGCCTCCGTCCTGCTGCATTTACCCGGCCTGATTCTCAGGGACGATATCTCCCAGGTCCTGAAGGCAATTGCTAACCTTGGTTTAACTGTTCGCGGGTATTACGGTGAAGGTACGGAGTCCCAGGGGTTCTACCTGCAACTGTCCAATCAGGTAACACTCGGTCAGTCCGTGGACGATCTGATCGATAGTTTGAGCCGGGTTACTGAGCGGTTGATTTCCAAGGAACGGAAGGCTCGGGACGAGCTGTTCAGCCAGGATGAGGTTGAGGTTCAGGACAAGATCTGGCGGGCGTACGGGGTTCTCAAGCACTCCCGTAAACTCGGCATGGACGAATCACTGAAATTACTTTCATTCTGCCGGCTGGGCATCGACGCCGGGCTGATTGACGAGATAGAACTTACGGACATTGATGAGCTTTTTATCAAAATACAGCCTGCCCACCTTAACCAGATCGTGGGGAGTCGGCTGTCGAACGCCGACCGTCAGGCGTTTCGCTCAACTATCATCCGGAAGCTTTTTGCGGATTCTCAGGAGGACAACCCTGACGTGTCAACGAACACGCTGGAGGCCGAATTGTCGGATGAGTAACATATACTAGTAAGGTTGTTGAAATAAATAGTTGGATTTAATTATTTCCATTAGTGGACGACAATTAAAAAAGGTCGATGGTTTTATCTTCCCGATTCTTGTGGTCGGGGTATTCTTAAGAAACACCTCGAGGTGACTTTTTATGTTTGAACATTACACGGATCGTGCCAAAAAAGCCCTTTCAAAGTCGAAGGAAGTGGCCCGCCGGGCCGGCTACGGAGAAGTAGAGTCGGAGCACCTCTTCATTGCCCTGCTGGAACTCGGCAGTGGTATTGCCATCGACATCATGCACGAACTCGGCATTGATTCCGAGGAACTACTCGAGGAACTCAAGGATCGCATGGAGGAAAACGTGGGTACGGCCGGTAAAATGCAGCCCGATTTCTCCCCACGGTTGAAGCGTATCCTTTCCCTGGCCGAAAAAAGTGCCCGTGAACTTGGCCACAATTACGTCGGAACCGAGCATTTATTGATTGGATTGGCCGACGAAGGCAAAGGAACCGTTGTTGAAATCTTTGACGAACACGGCGTGTCCGGCGATGAGGTCAAGAAACTGCTGATGGAGATTCTCGGCGAGGAGTACGGTTTCGAGTACGGCTTCGTCTCCCCCGGGGAAGAGGAGAAATCCAAGAGCAAAGCCGGTCAGCGTCAGAGTTCCAAAACCCCGACCCTGGAGAACTTTGCACGGGATCTTACCGAAATGGCGCGAAACAATGAACTTGATCCTGTTATTGGTAGAAACGACGAAATTGAGCGAGTGATTCAGGTTCTGGCCCGCCGCAAAAAGAACAATCCGGTCCTCATCGGGGAGCCGGGTGTCGGTAAGACCGCCATTGTCGAAGGTCTGGCCAAGCGCATAACGAACGTTGAAGTCCCCGAGGCACTTTACGGAATGCGGGTTCTCGCTCTTGACCTGGCCTCCATCGTAGCCGGGACCAAGTATCGTGGTGAATTCGAGCAACGCATGAAGAAAATTATCGAGGAAATTCAGGACAACGACGACATCATAATCTTTATTGACGAACTGCACTCGCTGGTCGGTGCCGGAAGTGCCGAAGGCGCCATCGACGCGGCCAACATACTGAAGCCGGCCCTTGCCCGTGGTGAAATTCAGACCATCGGTGCGACAACCCTGGACGAGTACCGGCAGTACATCGAAAAAGACTCCGCGCTCGAACGCCGTTTTCAGGTGATTAACGTGGAGGAACCCTCCGTTGAGGAAACGGTGGATATTCTCCAGGGACTTCACCACAAGTACGAAGAGCACCACAAAGTTACCTACTCGGACGAGGCCCTCGAAGCGGCCGCCCGGTTATCTCACCGGTACCTGACGGATAATTTCTTGCCCGACGTTGCCATTGATCTCATTGATGAAGTCGGCAGCCGCGCCAAGCTCAACACGAGCATGCCCCCACAGGAAATTCGAGACCTGGAGCGGGAACTCGAGGAACTTCAGAACGAGAAAGGGGAAGCCGTGGCCTCCCAGGAATTCGAAAAAGCCGCCGAACTGCGCGATCAGGAACGTCAGCTGAAGGAAGAACTCGAGGAAACCAAAGGCGAGTGGCAGGAGGATCGGGGCAGTGAACAGCCGGTTGTCGGTGAAGAGGAAGTCGCCGACCTCGTCAGCGATATCTCCGGCATTCCTGTCTTCAAATTAACCGAGAAGGAACAGGAAAAGCTTCTCCGCATGGAAGAGGAAATTCACAAACGCCTGGTCGGTCAGGACGAGGCTGTCAGTGCCATCAGCCGAGCTATACGACGTGGTCGAACTGGCCTCAAAGACCCGAACCGCCCGCTCGGGGCGTTCATGTTCATGGGTCCGACCGGTGTTGGTAAAACGGAATGTGCCCGGGCGCTGGCGGAATTTCTCTTCGGCGACGAAGAACACCTCATCCGGGTCGACATGTCCGAGTTTATGGAAAAACACACCGTCTCCCGGCTTGTTGGTGCTCCTCCCGGGTACGTCGGTTACGAAGAAGGCGGGCAGCTGACGGAACAGGTGCGCCGTAACCCCTACTCCGTCATTCTCCTTGATGAAATCGAGAAGGCCCACACCGAAGTCTACAACATCCTCCTGCAGATTTTTGAGGATGGCATGCTGACCGATCACATCGGACACAGCGTGGACTTCACCAACACTATCATTATTATGACCTCGAACGTCGGGGCCCGACAGATTACCCAGGAGGGGGAAATGGGCTTTCAGGTCGGCGAAGAAGGCAGCATGGATTACGATGAAATCAAGGATCGAGTCATGAATGAACTCAAGCAGCAGTTCAATCCCGAGTTTATCAACCGGCTCGATGAAACGATTGTCTTCCAGTCACTTTCCAAGGACAACCTCAGGGATATCGTCGACAACATGCTCGAGGAAGTCGAAGAGCGCCTCGAGGAGAAGGAAATCACCCTCGACGTGAGTCAATCCGCCAAGGATTACCTCATCGAGAAGGGGTACGACCCTGAGTACGGGGCACGGCCGCTTCGTCGAACCATTCAGCGCCGGCTTGAGGACCCGCTTGCCGAAGAGATTCTCCACGACAAATTCGAGCCGGGCTCCGTCGTCAAAGTCCGCTATCGGGACGGCGGGATTACGTTCTCGAAAGAGGAAGTCGAAGAAGGCGATCTCGAAGCGGACCAGCAGTCCGAGGAAGACCAGGAACCCGCGGCTACTCCACCGGAGTAGCTTCCAGCGGCAGCACCGGTAGGACTGACATCCAACGAAGCGACCCCGACTTTACCAGTACCTACCGTTCCTAGCCAACCTATAACTTTGGGTTTGATTTATGAACACGTTCACTGAAGAAGTCTGCGTCACGGTTGTCCTGTTAGGGCTCCTGGCTCTCTGCGTGGCCGTGCCCGTCGACGCTCAGGACACTATCGCCGTGGAGTCAATCGAGTTACAGGGGCTCAAGGTCTGGAGTGAGGACGACGTACGCCCGATTCTACAGTCGGAGGGGCTTCAAAGCGGCAAAACGTACCGGCGTTCCGAGTTTGATCGCCTCTCCAACTTAATTATTCGGCGGCTTCAGGACGAAGGCCTTTTCTCCGACATACAGGTCAGCCGTAATAATGGAACCGTTGTCTTTGAGTTTGAGGAATTCAACAAAATTACGAACATTAAGTTCGAGGGCAACAGTGTCTACGACGATTCAAAACTCCGTGACGCCATCCTTCTTCAGGTGGGGAGTCCCGCAAACCCTTACGAGATCAACCAGGCAAAACGAGACATCAGTAATTTTTACAGACAGAAAGGGTATTCCTCCGTTGACGTTGAGAGTAAACAGAAAATCACAAAACGGGGTCGGACGATTGTAACCTTCGTCGTTCAGGAAGGTGATCAACGGACGGTTAACAACATTGAACTGGAGTACCAACCGTCCCTGTCGACCCTCGAAGAAATTTATCGGAATTTCAGCCTGCGGACCTACCTTCCGCTCAAACCCGGTCAACCCTATTCCAGTCAGGCCCGAAAACAGTCCACCCGGGCGATCAAGCAATGGTACGCAAACCGGGGGTACCTGGATGCCTCCGTTGAAGTGAAACTCTGGCGAAATATCGACAAGGATGGAATTGACGTACGCTTTATCATTCACCAGGGACCCAAGTACCATCTTGGTTCCGTTGGTTTTACGGGAAACGACCTCTACTCGGACACTCACCTTCGTGAGCTTTTTCCCATTGACAGGGGGGAGGTTTTTAACAGCAAACTCTTTCGTAACGGTCGCCGAAAAATCGAACAGGAGTACACTGACCGGGGCTACGCCGAAGTTAATATCACTCCTTCGATGCAACGCCTCGACGAGGATGGCAATCCGGTTGTCAATTTAACCCTGAACATAACCGAAGGTGAACCTATTTACGTCGAGCGAATTGAGATTATTGGTAACACCAAGACCTACGACCGTGTTATTCGGCGTGAGATTCGTCTGGAACCGGGTAAACTGCTGGACGGTCAAAAGAAGAGGAGTTCCCTCAGGCGTCTTCGGAACCTTGGTTTCTTCAACAAAGTTAAAATGAACATAAACCCCGGTAGCAGGGAGAACTGGAAAGTGGTCCGTGTCCGGGTTGAGGAAGGTCGAACCGGCCAGTTTCAATTCGGTGGAGGATTCAGTAGCTCCACGGGGTTTACCGGTAACCTTTCGGTCCGGAAGGATAATTTCAGCCTCTGGGATCCGTATTCGGGCTTTACCGGTCGGGCTCAGTCCCTTGAAGTTTCGGCCCAGGTCGGGGAACGGCGGGATAATTTTAACATCTCGTGGGATGATCCTTGGTTTAACGACAACTTCGGGAACCCGGCCGTGCCGCCTCCTGATGTCCCCCTTGGAGTGGGCTGGAGTGCCTTCAACATCCGCAATGACCGTCGGTCCGGGTACGTGGAAATTCGACAGGGAGGAGCGCTTCGTGTGTCCCGGGAATTTGGTCCGGCACGGTCCAACAAAGTGGACGCTGAATTATCGGGAAAGACCACGCTGGTAAAAAATATTACGAGTAACAATGTTCCCCTGGACATCCGGAACGAAGCGGGCAGTGACTCCCGATTCGAACGAACGATAAACAGTCTTGAACTGGGGATTCAGCGGGACCGACGGAACAACCGGTTGTTTCCGACGGATGGATATTACCTTCGACTGTCCAGCCGAACTGCGGCCCGTGGGCTCGGTGGCGATCTGAATTTTTACAATCCCGAGTTCGACGGCCGGGCTTATATCCCATCTCTCGGCCCGACTTTTGTTGCGGCCCGGTTCAACTACAAGACCATCGACGCCTGGGGTGGGGATACCACCGTTCCGAGTTTCGAGCGGTTCTTCCTGGGAGGAAACCGCACGGTTAGAGGATACGATTTCCGGGACATCCTGGTCTACGATGGCAGCACCAGGCAGTCCGGGGGGAACACAGCCTACTTCGCTAACATTGAGTATCGGTTTAAAGTACTCCCACAGACAATGCAGTTGTTTGTCTTTGGGGACATGGGAGCCGTGTACGAGGATTCATGGCAATTCAGGACGGACAAGATTAAGAAATCCACCGGGTTCGGACTTCGTGTCCGCTCGCCGATGGGCCCGATTAACATAAGCTGGTCCCGGCGACTTGACGATACCTTCATTGGCGCCAATGACGCAGGCCAATCACAGATTGATTTCAACATTGGAACGGGTTTCTGAATGGAGAACAAACGGATCCTATCAAGTCTACTGGGTCTTAGCGCCGGTATCATTTTTCTGATTGGCGTCCTGCTTGTTCCCACAACCAGCTGGGCCCCTCCCCTGATTAAAATTGGGGTGGTGAACTGGGAACAGGTTGTGCTTCAGTACGACGAGTATCAAAATGAATTAAAAGAACTACAGAAGAAACGAAAACGCATACTCCAGTTTATTGAAAAAGAATACGGTGACGTTCAGAAAGACAAACTGAAGGGCAAGTCAAAACCATCCTCCATGGATCAGGAGTTACAGAGTCTTTACGAGGATACGCTGCAACAGCATAAGAAACGTCGTCAGCGGACCATTGAAAACTTCCACCAAAAGATAAAAGGGGCCATACGGGAGGAAGCCGTTGAACAGGGTTACAGCCTGATCCTTTCCGAGAACGAAGTCCTCTACGCCGCCGAAGGGTACACTGATTTAACGAGTGACGTCATTCAGCGATTGAACAAGTCACAATCTCAGGAATCATCGTAATTTCCAGTCTATTTCAGGAGGTTTTACAATGAAGTACTTCAAAGCAATTTTACCCACAATCCTGGTTCTTGCCTTATCCACGGCTCCCGTTTTTGCCCAGGCTCAGCAATCCGCGTCCGGAGCCGTTACGACTCAATCGCAACAGGCTCCGGCCAAAAACGTTAAAGCGGCTTACGTAAACATGCAGAAGGTTCTCCAGAGTGATTCCAAGTATCAACAGGCAATGAAGGATTTACAGGACTACCGGAAGAACCTCAGGAGCCAGATTCAGAAGAAACGTCAGGAACTCCAGAAAATGCAACAGAACCTGAAGGAGGAAGGATCCCTTCTCAGTGCTCAGCAGCGAAAGCAAAAACAGCAGAAACTCCAGCAGAAAATGCGGTCCCTTCAGCAGCGCGCTCAGCGCAGTCAGCAGATGATGCAACAGAAACGACAGAAACTGCTGCAGCCAATCCTAAAGAAGATTGACCCCGTGGTTCGCTCCGTGGCCGAAGACAAAGGCTACAATGTCATTTACAGCTACGGTCAGAGGGACAATCCGTCGGTCCTCTGGGTTTCGCCCGAACTGAACATCACGGACGATATCATCGAGCGGCTCGAGAACCGACAGTAGAACGTTTTCGACCCGTGGTTACTTTCAAACAACTCGAGGAGCACCTGGATGGGGTCGAACGCAGGGGGAATCCCCACCTCGAGTCCCTGGAGGAAGCCGGCCGGGGTTCCGACACTGTCGCTGAACTCTGGTTCGACGGGCCCGTGGAAAGTGACTTTCCCGTCATTGCGGACTCAGAGATTGAGTCTATCCAGGCTCCCCATGTTCTACTTGTGCCTTCGCTTTCGGATCAGCTTTCGAGTCTGCTGGAGCTTTTTGTCGAGACCCCCGACCAGTGGGGAATCAGCGATAACGCGGACATTCACGATTCTTTTTCACACGGTGATTCCGTTTTCGTCGGTCCCTATACCTCTATCGGTCCGGACGTAACGGTGGGCGATCAGGTTAGAATTGAAGCGGGGGTCACCATTGATGGTAACGTGACACTGGGTGATGACGTTCACCTGCATTCCGGAGTCCGTTTCGAGAGTCCCGCCGAGGTTGGTTCGGGTACGATTATTCACGCTAACACGGTTATTGGAACGGACGGCTACGGATACGAACAGACCGATCACGGTCACGAAAAAATACCTCAGATCGGTCGAGTAGAAATTGGGGAGAACGTAGAAATTGGTGCCGGAGTTGCCATCGATCGGGCCACCTTCGGGGCTACTCGGATCGGTTCCGGATCCAAACTCGACAATCACGTACACGTGGCCCACAATTGTGAGCTCGGGGAAAATTGTCTCATGGTTGCCAAAAGCGGCCTTGCCGGAAGTGTCACACTGGGAGACAACGTTATCCTTGCCGGGAAGGCCGCCGTGGAGGATCACAATACAATTGCGGACGATGTTATTGTCGCCGCAAAAGCCGGAGTCACCAAAGACGTCGAAGACGCTGGATCGGTGGTTAGTGGATTTCCGGCCCGACCTCATCAGGAGGAATTGAAAATTAAAGCAGTCCGACGCAAACTACCGTCGTTGAGAAAACGCCTGATTGAACTTGAAAATGCAGTTAACGACATTGAGCAAGGGGAGAATACGAACGGTGAAAACTGACTATTACAAATCTCGTCGCACGCTAAGCGAGTCGGTAAAACTCGATGGGCTCGGCTTGCACTCCGGCGAATCAACCTCGGTTGAACTCATTCCCGCCGAGGCCGGCGAGGGTCTTGTCTTTGAGCGAATTGACTGTAATCCCTCGGTGACAATTGAAGCGGACGCTGACTCCATCGTTGACACCGAACGAAATACCGTCATCGGTGCCGATGGGACCGAACTACAGCTCGTCGAACACCTGCTTTCCAGTCTTTACGGACTGGGCGTTACGGACCTGAAAATTCAGGTCGACGGACCGGAACTTCCGGCGCTGGATGGTAGCGCCGCCGGGTACGTCGAGGCAATTGACGAGGCTGGACTCGATGAACTCGGTGAAACCCGTGAACTCCACCAAGTGGAGGAACCGGTCTCCGTCCAGCTCGGCGAATCATCTCTCGTGGTGCTTCCGGACCCGAATCCCAGCATTGATTATACGATTAGCTACGAGAACCCGGGAATTGGTGACCAGTTTTATACAGTGGATTTGACGCCCGATCGTTATCGGGATGACATTGGTCCTGCCCGGACGTACGGGTTCAAGGAAGAAGTCGAAGAACTGCTCGAGGCGGACCTCGCCCAGGGTGGGAGCCTGGATAATGCACTGGTCGTGGACGAAGAGGGGGATTTTCTCGGTAGTGGTCCCCAATTCGAAAACGAGTTCGCCCGTCATAAGATTCTGGATTTACTTGGTGACCTTGCTCTGACCGGTGAATTTATTGTCGGTAAAATTATCGGCGTGAAGGGAAGCCACGAACTCAACGCTGGCCTGGTTAAGGAACTCAGTGACTCCATCCCCGATCCGGCTCCCGCGGAGCCCGATACGTCGGGTACTTCGTCGGTTTCCTCGCCGCCACTGGACGTCAGTGACATCCGGGAGGTCCTACCGCATCGGTATCCGTTTCTTCTCGTTGATAGAATTGTTTCCATTGACTACGAGGAATCACGAGCGGTCGGCTACAAGAACGTTACGATCAACGAGGAGTACTTCCAGGGACATTTCCCGGACGATCCGGTTATGCCCGGTGTGCTGGTCATTGAAGCCATGGCTCAGCTGGGTGCGGCCTGTATCCTCCGGAAGCCCGAGTACGACGGTAAAAACTCCTACTTCATGGGGCTGGATAACGTTAAGTGGCGAAAACCCGTTCGTCCGGGGGATCGAGTTTATTTCGAAATTGAAGGAAAACGGATGCGGTCAAAATACGGAGTCGTGGAAGGTGAAGCCCGTGTGGACGGTGAACTGGCTGCCGAAGGCGTTTATAAATTTGCCATCGTGGATCAGGGTCAACAATGACTGACGTACATTCCTCCGCCCTCGTTGAGGATTCCGTGCAGCTGGGGAAGAATGTAACGGTCGGTCCCAATTCCGTCCTTCAGGGCGACGTCCGGATTGGTGACGATACCACCCTGAAGGCCAATGTTCACATTCGTGACAAAGTTGTCATCGGTTCAGACAATACCATTGAAATTGGAACCGTGATTGGCACGGATCCCCAGGACTGGTCCTACGAGGAAGCTCGGGACACCGGAATTGAAATTGGCGACGAAAATATTATTCGAGAATACGTTACTATCAACAAGGCAACGGCCGATGGTGAAATGACCCGTATCGGGAACGAAAACATGATCATGGCTTACTGCCACATTGCGCATGATTGCGTTATCGGCAGCAACGTGGATATGGCCAATGGTGTGAACCTGGCCGGGCACGTTACGATCGGGAACAATGTGGTCGTATCCGGTCATACCGGGTTTCATCAGTTCATTCGGGTTGGGGATTACGCCATGGTCGGAGGCCTCTCCAGAATCGTTAAAGACGTCGTTCCCTATTCCAGGGTCTCGGGCAATCCCCTGGAAGTCTACGGATTGAACAGTGTCGGCCTTAAGCGAAATGGTTTTGACAAGGAAACCCGGCACGTTCTTAAACGGGCCTTCAAGATGCTGTTTCGAAGCGATAATAACACGACCCAGGCACTGGAACTCATCAAGGATGAGTTTCCGGATAATGATTCCGTGTCCCGTCTTGCCGATTTTATAGAAAACTCCGAGCGAGGCATCCACAAATAACCGTATGAGTGACCGCCCATTTGGTCTCCTGGCCGGCTCCGGGCAGTTGCCTGAAATTGTCGTGGAGAAACTACAGGAGCAAAACCGGTCGGTCGTTGCCTGTCACCTGACCCCATCACCCTCCCGTAAGCTTCGCGAATCCGTTGACTCGGACAAAGTCTTCCCTCCCGAAAAATTCGGTGAAATCCCTGAGTTTCTGAGTGACCGGGATGTCCGGGAGCTCGTCATGGTCGGGTCCGTGGACCGGTCCCTCCTCTTCGAGGACGATCGTATGGAAAACGCCGATGAAGTGGTCTCGGGCCGGGTGGACAATCAGTCCAGCAACCAGGATGAATCGTTGCTTGAGGCGGCTGTCGAAGTTCTCGAAACCTACGGAATCACGGTCCGGGGCGTAGATACCATACTCGATGATCTCCTGACCCCTGTTGGTCACCTTGGGGGACCATCGCTTCGGCCGGAGGATGAAAAAACACTTCAGTGTCTCGCTGACATTGGACCCTTCCTGTCCGACCGGGAGGTTGGTCAATCCATCCTGGGAAAGCGTCAATCAGTTGTTGCCGTGGAAGCGGCTGAAGGAACCAACGAAACAATCCGACGGGCCGGACAACTGGCCGGATCCGGTACTGTTATGCTGAAGTCCGCTCGGACCGATCAGGACTTCCGCCTGGACGTTCCCGTTGTCGGTCGTGAGACGATCGATAACCTGGCGGCCATCGAGGCTAATCTTCTGGCAGTGGAGGCCCGGAAAACTCTCTGGATTGAGCGTGAGGCCTGCCGTGAGGTTGCCGGGGAAGCCGATATCACCCTTTACGGCTGGCAACGTCCCGGTCGTTCCGACGGGGCTTGAACGGTTTCGGATGTGACCACTTCGGCTGTCGTGATACACTAACCGGGAGTGTCGACATGATCTTAATCATCGGTGAGTGCACATGGTAAGCCGCATAGTATTCGACCTCGACGATACTCTCGTTCACACCGGTCGCACCTTCCGCCGGCAGCTGGAGCGTTTCGCAACCCGCGTTTGTCAGCGGTTCGAGGCGATTGAAAGTACTGAAACCGTTCTGGAACAACAAAAACGCGTTGACAAAAAACTGCTTTCCGACGATAACCTTGACCTCAAACACTTTCCGGAGTCACTTGTCGAAACCTGGAGGTTTTATTGCGACAAATACGATCGGTCCGTTGAGACGTCCGATCTTGAGGAGTGTCGACGAATTGGCTGGGCCGTCTACGAAATGGTTCCTGAGCCACTGGCCGGACTGGAGTCCGTCATGAAGCGCCTTCAGGGCGACTATGAACTGACTCTCTACACGATGGGATCTCCCGATGTACAGTACCGGAAAATCGATTCCTTTGAGCTCCGTCGCTGGTTTTCAACGCTTCATATTACACCCCGGAAATCCGTTGATGTGCTCGAACGGATTATTCATCCTCACCCGCCCGATCAGGTTATGATTGTCGGCGACTCCCTGCGCACTGAAATTCAACATGGACTTCAACTGGGGATGAAGGTTATACACCGTGATCCGGAGGATATCTGGCACTTTCACAAAGTGTCAATTGACGAATCGTTTCCGTCAATAAAGCAACTCGAGGAGGTTCTGGACCATCTCCCATGAGTGAGGATGCCAGGGAAGTAATAGTGACCGCTTCGACCAAGAACGAGGCGGTTATTGAAGGTGCACAGAAATTGGGACGTAGCACGGAGGAAGTTGATTTTTCCGTCATTGAAAGTGGCTCCAGGGGATTCTTTGGGTTTTTCCAGGAACCCTGGAAACTCAAAGTGAAACCAACCGAGAAGCACCAGACGCTCAAGGATGCCTCCATCGAGGAGGCAATGAAGGCCGCCGAGTCCGTGGATGGTTCATTTCACCTAGAAGTTAAAAACCGTAACGTATACCTCACGGTTTATCCTCCGGAAGGTCAGGGTCAGACCGTTCAGGCAGAATCCGTCATCGGACACCTTAATCAGGTCGGTTTGACCTTCTGTGATTTCGACAAAGTTCGGAGTGTGGTCAGTGAAGAGTCAGGCGAACCCGTTCAGATTGGGCAACTGCCCCCCGGCGAGGATATTGACACGGATTACGAGGTCCAGATATCGGATGATGGCCTGACGGCGGAGTTAACGATGAGACCACCCCGGCTGGGTGGTGATCCGCCCTCCATTGAGGAAATTGAACGTCTCCTCAATGAACTCAAAATCAGTGAAGGTGTTCGCTGGGATGTTATCGAGGAAATGGTGGAGAATCGTCTGTTCAACGAACGACGGGTCATAGCCGAAGGTCGCCCTCCCAAGAAGGGGGAGGACGGTGAAATTAAGTATTACTTTGACACGGATAACAAGCCCAGTTTCGAGGACACTGAAGGAAAAATTGATTTTCGAGAAATGGGCTTGATTAACAACGTCGACGAGGACGAGATACTTGCCGAGAAACGGGAACCGACGCCCGGCAGAAATGGATTGACCGTGCAGGGTGAGTCCGTTGAAGCCCCCAAAGGGGAGGATGTTGAACTCCAATACGGTGATAACGTCCGTCAGGAGGAGAACTGTCTTTACTCCGAAATTTCGGGTCAGGTTATCCTCGAGGACGGGGAAGTCTCGGTCTACGACGTTTACACCGTTGAGGGCGACGTTGATTACAGTACCGGTAACATCGTTTTCGACGGGACGGTCATGGTCGAGGGAAGCGTGAAGGATCGATTCAAGATTAAGGC
>JBDGPI010000101.1:24121-38635 GCA_042219765.1 Salsurabacterium abyssinicum (SeqCode) | reverse complement strand
TATCGTGGAAGAGGGGGTCGAGAAAGCCTACCTTCAGTCCGAACAGAATGTGCTGATACAGTCCGGTGTCCGTGGAAAAGGCGGAGCACAAATCAACGCCGGTGGTAGTATCATGGCTGATTTTATCGAGCAGGCCGGTTTGATTTCCCAGAAAAACGTGGTCGTGTCGGAAATGATTATGCACAGTCGAGTCGACGCTGGTGAGGGAGTTTACGTAACTGGTGAGCGTGGTTTGATTGCCGGCGGTGAAATTCGGGCCGGTTTGCGTGTTTTTGCCCGTGAAATCGGGAGTATCGGTGCTTCCGACACCAACATCGAGGTGGGTATCGATCCGAAGTTTTTCCGGTCCGTGGCCAAAATCGAGGAACAGATTGCGGACGAACGCGAGCAGCTCGACAAGGTGGAGCGTGCGATCAATACCATGGCCAGCAAGGAAAATCGTTCCGAGGAGGAGGACAAAAAATACGCTAAACTGAAGGAAACCAAGGAATCCCTCGAACGTAATATTGAAAATCACCGTGAGGAACAGAAAAACCTGAGCCGCCGGGCCGATGAACGCGAAGGGGCTGAGATTATGTGCGAGGGAACCATTTTCGGTGGGACCCGCATTGGTATCGGAAACGATATCTACAGGGTCCGGAGTGGCAAAAAGGAACACTGTGGCTTCAAAAAAATTAACGACAAGGTTCAGCAAGTCAACTACGAGAAGCCGCTGATTCCATCCCTCTGAAAGGCTTTTTGTCAAGCGACTGGTCTTAATATGGTCAAGGCCTTATGATTTTATGTTTCCTTCCAATTGTCTCGATGATCGTATTACCGCTTGGAGCTGTTTATCAATTAATGAAATTTTTTAGAAAGAACTCTTACCGTCTCTTGATTATTGTCTTCCTGCTCGGAATAACCCTGGGATACTTCGGTAACCAGTCCTTTACCACCGCCAGGGACAAGTCCGTGGAGGAGGGGTCCTACGCCCAGAAGCGGGACGTTTTCCAGTCCGTTGTCAATTACGTTCGTGACCTTTACGTGGACAAGGAAAAACTCAGCCCGAAGTCACTCTACTACGGAGCTATTAACGGGCTTCTCGATTCCCTCGACGATCCTCATACTCGCCTTATGGAACCCGATCGGTACAAGGACATGCAGACGGAGATTGACCAGGAATTCGGTGGGCTGGGTATTTACATAACCATACGAAACGGTGACCTTACGATCATTGCTCCCATGCAGGGAACACCGGCTTTCAAAGCCGGTCTTCAACCAGGAGACGTCATTGCCGCCATCAACGGAAACTCCACCAAGGACATGACAAAAACGGAGGAAGCCGTCGACAAACTACGCGGTCCAAAAGGCTCAGAGGTTGACCTGACTATCAGGCGGCGGGGGCAGACATTTGAGGTTACGGTTACCCGGGGTGAAATTCCAATCCAGAGTGTCTTCTCCTCGATGCTGGACGAGGAAAATAACATTGGCTACCTGAAAATTACGACCTTTGGAGAAAAGACCCATCAGGAGGTTTCGGAGGCACTGAAGAACCTTCACGACGACGGAATGCAATCCCTGGTCCTGGACGTTCGCAACAATCCGGGGGGATCGCTTCGCAGTGCCTATAAAGTCGCGAACAAATGGATTTCAAAAGGCCGAATTGTCTACACTCGCGGGAGAACCTCCCAGCAGAATAAAAATTATCCGGCCGTCAAGGATGGAACGGAATCCTCTTATCCACTTGCAATCCTGGGAAATCAGGGGTCCGCAAGTGGATCCGAAATTCTCATTGGTGCGCTGAAAGATCACGAGCGAGCGGTGGTGATGGGGGATACGACCTTCGGTAAGGGACTCGTTCAGTCGGTTTTTCCGCTTCAGGATGGCTCGGCCCTGGCCCTGACCACGGCCCGCTACTTTACCCCTGACGGTCACATGATTCAGGACCAGGGGATACCACCCCACATTCACCTTTCGCAGGACTTTCCCGACACGGAGGTTCAACGTCAGCTCGCTCGCCTCAATCAGGGGGACACGGTTCTGCGATTCGTTAAGGACCACGAAACGCTTGACCAGGAGACCATCGATACATTCGTTGAAACCCTCCGGGACCAGGGGTTTTCGCTGGATCGGCGTTACATATTGAACATCATCAGACGCCGGCAGTACGCCATGGAAGGTAAGCGAATGGCCGCCAGTCCCAATACTGACCCACAGTTGAGGAAATCCCTGGAAAAATTTCGAACTTTGATCCGGGGTGAGAGGTCCAAGTCCCTCGATCCGGACGTCACCTTCACCTGGTAATGAAATTTCTCAAAGTCTCACTCAGGGCAGTAGTCCTCGTCACCTTTTTTTTTTAACGGGCCTGCTGTTTGCATATCTGCTTGATTCTCCTCCGTTCGAGGTAACTTCCGCCGAACGGCGGGTTCGGGAGTCATCCCTCCAGTCATCAATTCCTGCCGAATTAACCGTCGATACTCCCTCGGTGACGGATCGCCCGATGGGGCCTCCGGCGTCATCCGTCGGTGAAGGACCCCCCAAAGTTGCGATCGTGATTGATGACTTGGGATGGCAGACCGAGTCAGCCCGGTACTTTGAACAACTACAGCAACCGATCACGATGGCTGTCCTTCCCTCCCGACCTTACAGCAAAGAACTTTACAATCGGTTCAAGAATAAATTTGAGTTTATTGTGCATATGCCCATGGAGCCAAAGGGGTACCCCGGGGACGATCCCGGTAAATCGGCCCTGATGACATCGATGACGTCGGCTGAAGTAAAAGAAAAGCTCCGTAGTGTGCTACAAACCTACCCCGATGTACGTGGTATTAACAATCACATGGGATCGGCCTTCACCGCCGATCAGGATGGTATGAATAACGTCATGAGCGTACTGGCCCCGCGGGGAATGTATTACCTGGATAGCAAGACTTCGGCCAGTTCCGTGGCTGTATCCACTGCCCGGAAGCATGGGGTGCCGGTTTTAACAAATGATGTTTTCCTCGATCATACGAATCGTGATTACTCGACAATTCGAAACCAATTTGAGAAAACCATACAAACTGCCCGCTCGAACGGATTCGCCATTGCAATAGGACACTTTCAATCAACGGTAACCGGTAAGGTTCTACAGGATTTAATGCCCCGGTACGCCGACAGGGGAATAGAATTCGTGACGCTCAGCAGGCTGGTTCGTCGAGTTTCGCCAAATTAATTGTCGGATCGACCGTCCCGGTTCCATCGGGTTCAGTGGCTTATCTGAAGGGGGAGCGAAGGTAGAGGTGCTGAAGTAGAAAAAAACCTTTCCGGAGTTGGACGTCCAGGTAAAAAAAGAACGATTGTTCCGGTTAAAGAGTTATTTAAAAAGGCTCAAAAAGCTGTAGAATATTTACGGAGTTAAGTGAGGTACGGGGGTAGGATAAGCGGTTGGGGACACGAAATACACCACTGATTTACCAGTTTCAGTACAGGTTATTTTAGTCCTAGTTTTTAATGCTCCAGTAAAAGCCTCTCCGACTGGTCCAGCATGACTATAATCCAAATTGAATAAACCCTACGTCGGTACAGACCAGGGCACCATTACTATACTCAAAGGAGTATGCCATGACGGTTTCCATCTCTGATTTACGCAAGCAAGCTAACACCACCCGGAAGGATATTGTGCGTATGATCCACCGGGCCGGTAGCGGGCATCCCGGGGGATCGCTTTCAATAACTGATATTGTTACTGCTCTCTTTTTCAGAGTGCTGGACAACGATCCCGATAATCCCCGGTGGGAGGAACGGGACCGTTTCGTCCTCAGTAAAGGACATGCCGTTCCTGCACTGTATTCCGCACTCGCCCACGCCGGGTATTTTCCGGTGGAGGACTTATCAACCCTGCGGAAACTCGGAAGTCCCCTGCAGGGACATCCCGATTCCGATAGGCTTCCCGCCGTTGAAGCCTGCACCGGATCACTTGGACAGGGGTTGTCAATCGCGTCCGGGATTGCCCTGGCGTCCAGCATCCGTGACCTCGACTACCACACCTTCTGTCTGATCGGTGACGGGGAAGTGAACGAAGGACAAATCTGGGAATCGGCGCTGTTCAACCCCAGTCACGATCTTAGTTCCCTTACCGTAATCGTCGACTACAACAAGTATCAGCTCGACGGACCCGTTGACGATATTGTCCCGCTTGAACCCTTCGACGAAAAATGGGACGCCTTTAACTGGACTGTTCGTAGTATCGACGGACATGACATGGAACAGATTGTCCCGGAACTCGAAGAAGCAAAAGAGAGTGATGATCCAACCGTCATCATCGCCGATACCGTAAAAGGTAAAGGAGTTTCTTTCATGGAGGGAGACAACGGTTTTCACGGAAAAGCACCCGATGACGACCAGCTGGATAAAGCACTGGATGAATTAAACGACAGGGAGGCTGAATTGACACATGGAGTTTGAAAAAGGGGACCCCACGAGAAACGCCTACGGTAAAGCATTGCTGGAACTGGGCAAGCAGCATGAGGATATAGTTGCGCTTGATGCGGATCTGGCTAAGTCAACTCGGTCCTACATGTTCGAGGAAGAATTCCCCGAGCGGCATTTTAACGTTGGGATACAGGAGTCTAACATGGTCGGTATGGCCGCCGGTCTGGCCAGTTCCGGGTTGACTCCCTTCGTCCATAGTTTTGCCTGTTTTCTCTGTAATCGTGCTTTCGATCAAATTCGTGTCTCCGTTGCTTACCCGGGGCTGGACGTAAATTTTGTCGGTTCACACGGTGGTATCAGTGGAGGAGAAGACGGGGTCTCCCAGCAAAGCGTGGAGGACCTTGCCCTGATGAACACCGTTCCCGACATCACGGCCTGTGTTCCCGCCGATCCGGCAGCTACCCGCCAGCTGGCGCCTCAGTTACTGGACTTCGAAGGTCCCACTTACATGAGAACCTCCCGGCCTCCCGCGCAGCTCGTCTACGACGATGACGAGGAATTTACGATGGGAGAAGCAAAGGTTGTACGCAGTGGTAGTGACGTAACAATTGTGACGATGGGACTTCTGGTGGCCGAGTCTCTGAAGGCCGCCAGCAAACTTGCTTCCCGGGGAATAGAGGCGGAAGTGATTGATTCACACACCGTGAAACCCCTGGACGTTGAGACAATCGTGGCTTCCGCCTCGAAAACTGGTCATCTGGTGGTGGCCGAGGAACATCAGATCTGGGGTGGACTCTCCAGTATTGTCAGCCGAGAGGTTAGCCAGTACGAACCGGTTCCAATGGAATTCGTCGCCATTGACGACACGTACGCTGAATCCGGTCCTGGTTACGAACTGTTGAATGTTTACGGTCTTACCGAACCGCACATTGTCGATGCAGTGGAAACCGTTCTGTCGGAGTCACTGGAAGGAACCTCCCGGGCCCCGGCCGCAGCCGTGAATTAGACTCAAACAGACAAAGGTTTCGGAGGTACACA
The DNA here is from genome assembly GCA_042219765.1 of Salsurabacterium abyssinicum (SeqCode). GTDB lineage: Bacteria > T1Sed10-126 > T1Sed10-126 > T1Sed10-126 > CAZEBV01 > JBDGPI01. The sequence goes on along the minus strand of JBDGPI010000101.1, from coordinate 33,205 downwards.
CATAAACACACACACAAAGGTTTCGGAGGTACACACATAAACACACACAAAGGTTTCGGAGGTACAATAAACTACGAGTTTATTGTACCTCCGAAACCATCATGTAATGAAAATTCTCCCGAAACCATGACGCAAACCATCATGAAATGGTTACGCTCCGGTACCCTTAGTACCGCCTGCTGTCCTCCATCATACACGACTTTTTCCACAGCGGTCATGATTTGACAGGGAAGAGGTTTACCGGAATAACATCCGGGTTTTCCTCGTCGTAGAAAGAATTGGTATAGGCGGCAAACGATACCACGCTGGTCCCATTATTTTTGAAGGCATGGGGTTGGCCGACGGGAAGTTCGACCACCGAGGGCTCGGTAATTTCCAGTTCCTCGAAGTCGTCCGGGGTTCCCCAGCGTATGAGCACGGGTGATTGAAGAAACGTTATCCACTCACGAGTACTGGTGTGTTTATGGTTGCCACGGACCGCTCCGGCAGTCATTGTTCCAAGGTGGATGTTACGAAGGTTTTCACCGAGCTCACCGGAGTAAATTTCACTAACCCAGCCTCGTGGGCTGGTATGTCGCTTCAGTTGGGTAATTGTTGGATCCGTCACGATACGTCGCCTCCCGGAACGTTCTCCCGTAATTGGTTCACCGGTAATAGCTATGTTATCCTAGCTCACCCTTTAGTTAGAGGATCTTAATCCGACCTTATCCTTCTGGTCATCCGGACGGTGCTTCCTATGTCGAAAAAGCTTCGTTTTGCCCTTATTGGTCTCGGAATTGTAGGGGCTATGCTCTATCTTGTTTACTCCGGAATCCAGGCCAAAGGGGTTCCGTACGAAACAATAGCGTCGCTCCATAAGGTCGGTGGTGACAAGCCAAGAACGGTTAAAGTCACCGGTAAAGTGGTTAAAGGGAGCATCAAGTATCAACCGGAGAAGCCCCTTTTGAGGCTGTCCGTTAGCGGTCCGGACACGGATCAATCCATCCGGGTCATCTACGAGGGTATCAAACCCGACGCTCTGCGGGCCGGTGGTCACGTTATAGTTAATGGCCGCTACGATCCGCAGAAATCAAGCCTGACCGCCAGCACTCTCCTGGCAAAATGTCCCTCACGCTACAAGTCAAAATACGACTCGTACTCCAAAACGAAGCAGTCCGACAAGCAAACCGCCGCTTCGTCCGATACCTGATCGCTCAGGACTGCTCGGCTCATGGCTTCCTCCCTTGCTGGATTCAGTCTCTTTTTAGCCTTTGCTATTTCCCTTGCGGGGGTTTTAGCAGGCACCTACTCCGGGTGGAATAAGGAAATTGCGACCTACCGTGTCCTGAGGCGGTCCATCCTGATTCAACCGCTTCTGATTGGAACTGCCTGTACGATCATGATTACGGCCTTCGTTAATAGCTGGATGAACTTTGAGTACGTTGCAACGAATTCCTCAAAGGACCTTTCCTTCCTGTACAAGATCACCGGTCTATGGTCGGGTCAGTCGGGCTCGTTGCTGTTCTGGTCGATGATTCTTTCCGTCTACGGTCTACTCATCTTTATTCAGACCCACAACGAAGACCCTTCACTCTTCGTTACGGGGACCCTGACGGCACTTGGCATCATTCAGGCATTTTTTCTGTTCTTGATTAACTGGGTCACGTATCCGTTCACACGCCTGTGGAAGTTACCCGACGGTTCCATTGTATCGGCGGCCACCAGGCCGCCTGAGGCCGTTATGGCCATGGTGGAAGGGAATGGCCTGAATCCAGTTCTACAGCATCCCGGAATGGCTATTCACCCACCGATGCTTTACCTGGGTTACATTGGCCTTTCGATTCCGTTCTGTTTCGCCGTGGGCGCACTGGTGAGCGGTCGACTGGGCGATGAGTGGATCCATCAGTCCCGGTTGTGGACCATGCTCTCCTGGACCATATTGTCCTTCGGTATTGTCCTGGGGGGTTGGTGGGCGTATCAGGAACTGGGCTGGGGGGGTTACTGGGCGTGGGATCCCGTGGAAAACGCCTCGTTTATGCCCTGGCTCATGGCCACGGCCTTCGTGCATTCGGTGATGATACAGAAACGGCGAGGTATGCTCAAACGCTGGAATGTAATTCTTGTTAGTCTGGCGTTTCTTCTCTCCATCTTCGGGACGTTTCTAACACGAAGCGGCCTGCTTAACTCCGTGCACAGTTTTGCCAAAGACCCGGTCATTGGATCGGCTTTTCTGGGATTTATTGGCGTACTCCTGATTGCCATCGTTGGACTGGTTCTGTACCGCTACCGAGAACTCGAAAGTGAGAATGAACTGGAGTCAATTCTTTCCAGGGAATTTGCGTTCCTCTTGAACAACATGCTTTTCGTGGGTATCTGCTTTGCGGTCCTGTGGGGAACTATCTACCCAATCATATCCGAGTACCTGACCGGTGACAGAATTACGCTCGGTCCGTCCTTCTACAATCAGGTAACCCTACCGATGTTTCTCTGCCTGTTGATTTTAACGGGAATCGGGCCGCTTATTAGCTGGCGAAAGGCCTCCGTGTCGAACCTAATACGTAACTTTACGGGGCCGGTTCTGGTAGCCATGGGTGTAACCCTGACACTTCTCTACCTGGGGTATTCACGCTGGATGCCGGTGGCCAGTTTTGCGATTTGTGGATTCGTTCTGTCAACTGTATTCATGGAATTTTACCGGGGGACTCAGGCCAGGAAACGATCGACCGGTGAACCGTTCCTTGTGGCGCTGGTTAAGTTATCATGGAAAGCTCGAGCTCGGTTCGGTGGGTACATCGTGCACGTGGGGGTTCTTATGATGGTTGTCGGTATTACAGCGTCCTCCGCGTACGACATCGAAACGAGTGAAACCCTCAATCCGGGGGAGACTGTTGAGGTAAGGCACTATCAGCTAACGTTTGACCGGGTCGGCATGTGGCCGATGGATTCAATTTCACGAACTGACGAACGGTTTCCCAAGCAATGCGGTGATTCAATTAATTGTAAAGTACGGGCCAGGTTCAGCGTCTCCGCCAGTGGATCCCCGGTCGGAACGCTGCGACCCGGCGTTGAACTATTAACGACGACCAAGCAACCCCGCAGCCGGGTGGATATACGATCCACCTGGCACGACGATCTTTACCTCGTGCTTACGAGCTGGACCAAAGAAGGGGATGTAACGGTTAAAATCTTTCACAATCCCCTCGTGAACTGGATATGGATCGGGGTCCTTGTGCTTCTCTTTGGTGGGTTGTTTGCGCTTATTCCTTAATCTAATCCGGTGGTGAACTCTCCGTGAAATCATTGGTCCTCTTAGCCCAGTTTGTTCTGGGTTTTTCGCTGATTGTTTTTTTGATCTGGCCTCTGTTGCGGTCTTTTGGCCGGGACTACGAACGGGCCGTCACCGGGGATCAGTCCAGCGAAAAACGTATGATAATCGATGCTCTGAGTGATATTGAGTACGAACACGAGACAGGAAAAATCAACGATGACGATTACAATCGACTCCGGGAGCATTACCTTCGAAAAGCCGACGAAGCCTTCGACGAGGAGGACCTTGAGGAGCACTCTCAACCGGGGGAAAGCGGTTCCTCGTCCGACCTCGAGGATCGAATCAATCAAGAAAGGGAGCGATTGACTTGAGGAGACATTCCAGCATCATTCAACTTGGACTAGTAATTATCCTTGTGACCCTGGGGTTTTTTCTACCAGCGATGGTTGAAGCCCTTACACTGAAGACAACCCCGTCCCAACCGTCCCTCCGAGGGAAAAACCTGACGGCCGAACTTCGAGTGGCCCCCTCGGGGGTTCAGCAGGAGGCAAAGTATCCCCTACAGCCGGCCTCCGGAGTGGTCGGTGAAAACTTCGAGATGGGCAAACTGGACTCGAAACCACAACGAAGAGTCGAACTGAGGGTTGAATTGCCCTGGGGGCAGTACTACCGGAAAGTTTCAAGCGAGGAACTTTCGCGGGGGACTATCGACCTGACGATCTATCCGCATGGAGATAACTCCGAGCTGACAATTAAGCGGCACGGAATCCTGGTACAACCCTTCCCGAAACGCATGATGAGCCGTGAGTACGTCGTGCTCAAAAATAGCAGTCAGGCAATGGCAGGGGGTCCCGAGAACCCTATAACCTTTGAACTCCCCGACGGTATTCAGCGGATTATTCCCGGCCCCGGCATGGGCAAGGCCGACGAGATGAAGTCCAAGGGAGGAACCTATAAATACACGAACCTTATTCCTCCGGGTGAAACAATGATTGGATTCTTCTATATGATACGTCCTGGATCGGGTAGTTTTACGCTGAACCGGTCCATCTCACTTCCCACGGGGGCCTTCGCGGTCCGTGTCCCGTCCTACGATAATTTGAATATTACAACTGATGACCTCAAAAAAGCTCCGGCGAAATCGGGTAGGGGCGAGCAACCCTCCGGTCATGCCCCGGAGATCTATCGGACGCGAAACCTCCAACCCGGTGATTCGATTAAAATCTCCTTTGAAGGATTGGACGAAATTACCCCGCCGGGTCAAATGAGGGGTGGGTCTTCGGAGAATCCCGGTTCCTCCGGCGTGAAGGAGTCGTCGTCACGTCCAAGTTCCTTTTCGAACGTCTCCTGGCCGCTGGTTCTGGGAATAGCGTTCAGTGTGATGATCTTTGTTGGTTCGTACGGTTACGTTCAGTACAAACTGGCCCAGGCTCCGGCCTCGGGAGTGTCCGAGGACTTCGTAATCCGTGAAATCGCTAACCTCGACCAGGAGTACGACGACGGTGCCATCGACGAAGCGTTCTACAAACGAACGCGGCGGCGCTGGAAACAGAAGGCCGAGGAAATCAGTGGCGATGAATCTGCTTGAGTTTTCCTCCCTGACGGTCGGATACGACCGGAAAAGTGTCCTGAATGAAGTGGAGGGTGAAATTTCATCGGGGGAGTGGGTTCATCTCTGGGGCCGAAACGGGTCCGGGAAAACGTCGCTCCTCCAGGTCCTGGCGTCCTTCCATCAACCGCTTGAGGGGGAGGTGCTCTGGAACGGGACGAAAGTTCGAACTAACCTGGAACGCTATCGACGGAACATCCGGTATTTTGGCCATGAGGTTGCTCTGTTTGAACGGTTGACTGTCAGGGACAACTGGGAACTATTCGGAGGGCTGTTCAACATACAGGGCACGTCACCACGGTCCTTCACGGGTGAGATCTCCCCTTCGTCGCTGGTTCAGGACCTGAGTCGCGGACAGAAACGCAGGGTTGAGCTTGCTTCCCTTATTGCCTCACCCCGGGATCTAGTTATTCTGGATGAGCCGTTTGCCAGTCTGGATGAACAGGCCATTGATTCATTGCGGGATAACCTGCAGGGCATCCGTGAGGACGGTGGGATCGTTGTCACGGCCTCGCCGGAATCAATCGACGGCCCTGACCGGACCTGGCAGGTAAAAAACAAGACGTTGACCAAACTTCAATGAAAGCCTGGATGTCCCTGCTGAAGACGGATCTGCGGTTGTTCACCCGGTCCCCGGAGAATATCTGGGCGATGTTACTCTTCGGGTTACTTGTGCTGGTTGTGTTTAATTTTAGTTTGCCGGCACAGCAGGCTCAGTCCATCTACATGGGTAGTTCCGCGCTTTTGCTAAGCCTTTTGTTCAGTTCCGTGCTCGGGCTCCCTCAGCTTCAGCATCACCATGATTCAGTGCGGTTTTTACCTCAGTTGGTGACCGGTCAGTTGACTTCCGTCGGATACTTCTGGGAGAAGTTCACCGCGGGATTATTGTTAATGGTTATCTCATCACTGGTGTTTTATCCGGCTACCATCGTTATGTTCAGTTTTCCCGCCTCCGAACGGTTGCTCAAAGGGGCGGGATTCCTGATGATAGGAATCATTGGCATTGCCGTGGTATTGACCATTGGTTCCGCTTTAACCGTGGGGCGTGAGAGTTGGCTGCTTCTGGTTCTGGTTTTCCCACTGCTTTTACCGGTGGTACTTTCAACTGCCCGTTTAATTGAGGGAGCAGTTTCTTCTCGAACGGCAATTCCGGATGCTTGGGCTCACCTGCTGATTGCGTACGACCTGTTAATGGTTTTCGGTAGCTGGTTTTTATCCGAATTTCTCTGGGAGGATCTTCCGGAGTTTTCCTGATCGGAATTCATACGGTGCCTGATCATGAAAAAGTCATTACTGTTTGATTTACTGTTACTGGCTGTTGTCGGAGCCTGGATCGGCTGGCTGATTGTAGGGGTCCCGCCCGCGCAGGACGCCGCGGGCGGATGGGCACAAAAAATATTCTACATCCACGTCCCCTCGGCGACGATCGGATTTTTTGGTTTTATGCTGGTGGCTGTCTTTAGCCTGGGGGTTCTCATGGGGGATGCACGCTACTGGGACGCCCGGGTCGTACCTGCGGTCGAGGTGAGTTTTCTGTTTGCCTCGTTCGTGCTTTTGACGGGCCCTTTCTGGGCCAAACCGGTCTGGGGAATCTGGTGGCGGTGGGAGCCCCGGATGACGACCTTCTTCATGATGTGGCTTATGTACGCGGGGTGGTTTTTGCTGCGTCGAACACTCCCGGTCGGACAACAGCAACGCATTTATTCGGCCATCTACGCGATGCTGGCCTTTTTAAACGTACCGGTTGTTATGCTTTCGGTCTATTTCTGGAAACCAGAGGAACAGCTTCATCCCCAGCAGATTCAACTCACCTCCACGATGAGAGCGACCCTCTACGTGAGTTTTGCTGTGGTGCTGGTTTTATTTCTGCGTTTCCTCTGGTTTCGCACGTCGCTCGAGCTGCTTAGTCGAAAAATTGAGGAGGATTTTCGGTGACCAACGTTAGCTATTTTGTCGTTTCGATGATGCTGGTCTGGTGTCTCATGGTCGGTTACCTGGGTTTTCTTCACCTGAAAATATCGCGACTTTATGAGATCATGGAAAAGTACTCGGAAGAGAAGGACGAATAATTCCTGTCATTATTTGTAATGGATTGACACGGGAAACAGTGGAGCTATAATTTCACCATTATTTTCGCGCTTCACTTTTGGGCCCCACTCCGAAAGCTTGCATAAAAGTTTCTAACGCCGGACTATTTTATTCGAACTCAGGATTGGTGCGAGACAGATGACCGCCGACGATATACCGGGTTTTGACGAAGATCCTGAACTTGAGGATTTATTGACGTCCAACCTGCAGGATCTCGACGAAGAAACCCGTCAGGAAGTCCAAAAATACAAGTCCCAGAAGCTACAGGCGAAACGGGACGCCGATCTATCCACCGACAAGCCCGAATGGTGGCCCGAGGGTGGAACCGCTCCCGAAACACTCGAGGAAATGGACAGTGGGGATGCAACGGCCTCCTCGCAGGAACAACCCGAGGAAGAATCCTCGGAGGAGGAATCCACTACCGAAGCGTCGTCCGAGGATGACTCCGAAGAGGCTGAAGAACAGGTTGAAGAGGAAACCGAAACATCGACGGATGAGGGTTCCGCCGAAGAAGCGGAACAACCCCAGGACGAGGAACCCGAGCAGGAGGATGCTTCCGAAGAACCCTCCGCTGAATCCGGGGAAACGGTAGAAGTTGACCTGTCCGAAACGGATTTTGAGATAGATCCTGAGATGGAGGAACTACTCGACGAGGACGTCTTTGACCTCGACGAGGAGACCCGCCAGGACGTTCAGCTCTACAAGTCCCGTAAAATGCAGGCCAAACGAGACGCCCGGCGGGAAGCTGGTGGCGGTGACTCCGGAACCAGCGAGGATGGTAGTGACGCCGAGGGTCGTGAAGGCGAGGAGGGACTCTCCAAAGACGCTCCCCCTCCAACCGATACGGGTCGTTACAAAGGGGAACGAAAGATAAGTGATCTTGTCTCGTCCCGGGACAGTGGTCGTACCGTTACTCGCCGCGGGTTTATATCCAGCTTCGGGCTGGGATGGCTGGCAGGCCTAACGGCCTTCAGTACGGGCGCCGTTGGTTCCATACGATACTTTTTCCCCAACGTCCTATCCGATCCGCCGGAGCAGTTCGTGGCCGGCGAACCCGGTGATTATTCGAGTGGCGCTGTTAGTGCGAAATACAAAAGTCAATACAGGGTCTGGATTGTGAATCTTTCGGACCGGATTGTTGCAATTAACGCCGTCTGTACTCACCTGGGGTGTACGCCGAACTGGATCGATAGCCAGGGGATTTTCAAGTGCCCCTGTCACGGTAGCGCCTACTACAAGAACGGCGTGAATTTTGCGGGGCCCGCCCCCCGACCGATGGAACGGGTCGCCGTCAGACTCAATCCCCAGGGGAAAATAATTGTCGATAAAAGCAAATCATTTTCGCAATCAGCCTCCCCGGGTTGGAACGCACCAGAGGCCTTCATCAAAGTTTAGGCCGCCCGGGACTAACCATCATCAACACTCCATAGTGGAAGGAGCTTTGAAATGAGCAACGGGGAGATCCAGGAGGACGATCCTACCGGTCAGCCCGATCGACCGGAGGAAAGCAAACGCCGAGGGCTTCTAAGCTGGCTTTACGATACCCAGGTCTGGAAGTCTATTTTTCGACACGGATATCCGTCCGACCAGAAGAACCGTGTCCTCGCGATCCTCGGTAATACCTTTCTTCACCTGCACCCTGCCAAGGTCAAGAAGTCCGGCATTAAGTTGGAGTACACCTGGTGCATGGGAGGGCTTTCGTTCTTCCTGTTCTTGCTTGAGACGGTAACAGGTATCATGTTGATGTTTTATTACCGTCCTACCACCGCGCATGCCTACAACGATATTCTCGCCCTGCGTGAACACGTTCCCCTGGGCTTTCTGCGGGAACTTCACCGCTGGGGTGCACACGCCATGGTTATTACCGTCTGGTTGCACATGTTCAGGGTTTTCCTTACCGGGTCCTACAAACCCCCCCGGGAGTTCAACTGGTGTGTTGGCGTTGTTCTTCTGGTTCTGACACTTTTTATGAGCTTTACGGGATATCTGCTGCCCTGGGATCAGATTGCCATCTGGGCAATTACGGTTGGTGCACAAATGGGTGCGGCGTCCCCGCTCGTAGGGGCATCCGGGCCTCTTGCACCGGCGCTTAAGCTAGGTGGTGTATCCCTTGTGACGCAGTCCAGTGGTGTTAGTTTCG
>JBDGPI010000101.1:20409-24111 GCA_042219765.1 Salsurabacterium abyssinicum (SeqCode) | reverse complement strand
CAACCGGGGTGGGTGGAGCAACGCTGCTTCGGTTTTACGTTTTTCACTGCGTTGCCGTTCCCTTAATCATGGCCTTCCTGATTGCCGTGCACTTCTGGCGGGTCCGGAAGGACGGCGGAATTTCGGCTCCGCTTTAACCTGTCGTTAAATTACCTGGTTATTGAAACTCTTGATTCCTTGTAGCTACTTCGCGAACTATTTCAGCGGGAGTATATAGAATGCCTGAAACGATTATTGCGTTTGTCAACTGGCTGTCCGCCCCGGTACCCATAACGACTTTTTCAATAATTCTATTTTTTGTCGTTATGTATTTTTACCGGACGATAACCAAGCCAAAAGTTGATCTGGGGATCTTTGCCGTTGTCCTTGGGATCTTTGGTGCGTTCTGCATGGAGCCCTGGTTTTACAAACAGGTGACGAAACCCCGCCATGTCCCGGCTGTCGCTATTATATTTCTCATGGGATTTTTTGGATGGCTTGCTATGAGGCAGGCGGCTATCAACGATGAATACATCGAACAGGGGATGGAAATACCCGAACGGGCCGAGGCCGAGAAAGAGGTCCTGACCTGGCCCGATCTTGTTTTTACGGAATTTATTTCAACTTTGTTTGTTTCCGTAATTTTGATGGTGTGGGCACTGACCCTCTCGGCCCCGCTGGAGGAACCGGCCAGTGCCACGACCTCACCTAACCCTGCCAAGGCTCCGTGGTACTTCCTCGGATTGCAGGAATTACTCGTTTACTTTGATCCGTGGATTGCGGGAGTCATCATCCCTACGCTCATCATTGTGGGCCTGATGGCTATTCCTTACATTGATCGGAACCCCAAAGGAAGCGGTTATTATACCTACACACAACGGCCATTTGCCGTGACGACATACATGTTCGGATGGTACATCCTCTGGATTCTTCTCGTGTTCCGGGGGACCTTTTTGCGGGGCCCTAACTGGGCGCATTTTGGTCTTTTTGAGAAGTGGGATACCGCCAAGGCCACCGCGTCCGTCAATATAACGTTCTCGGACATTATCTGGGTGGATATCTTAAATATGACACCGCCGGAAATCAGCGGTACGAATGTCTTCGGTCTTTTCACGATACCGTCCGATATCTGGCTTGGAATAATGACGCTGCCGATTGATCCATTTGTTCGTGAATTTCCCGGGTTTATCGTTCTGGGACTCTATTTCATTGTTCCAACAATTGTGCTGGCGAAGACATGGTGGCGTGATTTATACATCAAACTGGGGTTAATTCGATACTCGATTCTCTCCTTTCTCATGCTAACGTTTGTGGCGATACCACTGAAAATGTACCTTCGATGGATCTTCAGCTTGAAGTACATCGTTGAAATACAGTCACTCTACCTGAACATCTAGGAGTCATGGCATGCGGTTAGTTAATCATCATTACGACATGAATAAGATTAATATCGCCTTTATGCTGGGTGGACTGCTTCTGCTTGGCACCTGGATATGGGCGATATACGACGATTACAACAAACCCTACAAGGACTACCAGCGGGCTTATTTTGACGTTTATGCTCAGCAACTAAAACTCGAGAAGAAGGATGCGTGGACGCAGGACAAGAAGGATGAATTAGAGGATGTCCAGCAGGAGCTAAGGCAGGCAAAACAGAACTTGGAAGCGCGTCGCGGCGAGGTCGATGAACTCAAGAAAAAAATTGAGAAGCTGCAGTCCGTCGATTACCAACAGGCGGACGTACGTGTTAAAAGTATTAATGCCAAATTTAAACCGATTGAATACAAGTACCAGAACAAGCTTGTTAAAGCCGAAAACAATCCCGATTACGAGATCCCGGAATCCCTGAAGCGCAAGTACAAAAAACTGAAGAAAAAATACGAGAAGGCCGTGAAACGCCGGGAAAAGCTCGGGGAACGAATTGACAACCTCACACAGGAACTTAGCCAGAAGCGCTCACGCATTGATGAACTCAAGTCGAAACGCCGAAGTATCACCAAGGAAGTTGAAATACTCAGAAACAACATACAGCGGGTAGACGATAATCCGCTGAACCAGTTTCTGGACGCTCCGATCGTTAATTTTATCCAGCCCCGGATCGATATACGCCAGTATCAGGTCAGTGGCATGTACATGGATTACAACTTCGATCGGGTCCCGCGCCGCGACTACTGTAAAAGCTGCCACATGGGAATCGACAATCCGGCCTTCAAGTTAAACGACGATGGAAAATTTAAGAATGAAAACACCAGACAAGCTTTCAAACAGGTGTTTCCGGACGAGAAAGAACGAAAACGGTACAAGCGTATTTTCCAGGCCCACCCTCGGTTTGATCTGATTGGACCGTCCAACTCCAAGTATCCTTTCAGTGAGGTCGGCTGTACCGGTTGTCACCTTGGGGACGGTCGGGCGCTGAGCTTTAACCGTGCGGCACATACACCGGATAACAAGAAAGAAAAGAAACGATGGAAGAAACAATACCACTGGCATATGCGGCATTACTGGGAAGAACCCATGCTCAAAAGTCAGTTCTACGAGGCTGGTTTCAAGCAATTCTATCCCTACGGAACAAAGGTAAACATTCCGGACGCTTCCAAACTCAACGAAGGACGGGACTTATTCCGGAAGTACGGTTGTAATAACTGTCACGCCGTCGAGGGCATGAACTATCAGCGAAAAGTCGGGTTCAGCCTCGAACACATTGCGGCTAAACTCGAGAAAGATTGGGTGCGCCGCTGGGTTTAGAAGCCGACTGATTTCGATCCCACGACCCGTATGCCTCAGGTGTTCCACAAAGTTAACACCAGTTCGCCCTATCACCGGGAACTCAGTACCGTCGTCATCGATTCAATTACTACGTTCCTGTTCGAACGTTCGAAACCAATTGATCTTACGGAACCACCGGCGGCACCCGGTGATCCCGAGCGTGGCGAGGTTTTAGTCAAGGAAACGGGGTGTATGGGCTGTCACTCCATGGAGGATGAAGGCATCACCAACAGTACGCAGGCTCCGGATCTATCAAATGTCGGTGAAAAGGTTAACCGCAAGTGGCTCTACAACTGGCTTAAGAATCCGGAAGCCATCTGGCCGGAAACCCATATGCCGTCCATGAAGCTGACCGATAAGGAAGCTAACGACATAACCGCTTACCTGATGGATCAGACGGCGGAGGACTGGGAGGCTTCGAACTTTCCGACCGAGCTTGCAGGTGACACGCCACTGAAAACAGTCGTGGACAACCGTCTGGAAGAAATGGCGAAGAAATTCCTTGGCCAGACTCGGGGACCGATTGCTACACAAAAGAAACTGAAAGAAATCAAGCAATCCTCCTCCAACAGCAAACGTGCTCTGAAGCTATACGTCGGCGAACAGGCGGTTACGCACTTCGGATGCGCGAGCTGTCACGCAATCCCAGGATACGAAGGGAAGAACCGTATCGGTGCCGAATTAACCGGCTGGCCGAACAAAAGCATTCATAAACTGGCGTACAACTACGTTGACATTCCCCACACGCGCCAGGATTACATCATGAAGAAGCTGGAGAACACCGGTATCTTCGACCAGGGATTGGACAAGTCTTACCTGGCCAAGTACCGGATGCCCAAGTTCAACCTGAACGATAAGGAACGCAAGAAAATCGTTACCCATGTTATGAGTCTTAAAGAGTCAAATCGCGTTAGTCCGAAACTGCAGTTCAAACAAAACTCCTCGGATCTTATTGCT
>JBDGPI010000101.1:18231-20399 GCA_042219765.1 Salsurabacterium abyssinicum (SeqCode) | reverse complement strand
ACTGTCAGGGCTGTCACGTCCTGGATGGACAGGCGCCTCTGACCGATTACCTTCGAAGTTATTACAAAATGAAACTTGACTCCGGTGAAGAGGTAACCCTCGGCAACAGTGACAATCCGTCCATCAGGGATCTTACGAAGGCGCATATGCCACCGTCACTTACAAACGTCGGCAAGCGTCTCAGCGAGGATTGGATCTTTAATTTCCTCAAAAATCCCGTTGGGCCGAACGGTCGATCACAGATCCGTACGTACCAACACGTGCGCATGCCCAATTTTCAGTTTACCGACGATGAGGCATCGGCCATCAGTCAGGGACTTGCTCACGAGGGTTGGAACAACACTCCCCCGAAGATTAGCAAGGAGTCTCGCCAGGTGCCTCCCGAAAATATTAAAGTGGGCAGGGCCATTTTTGATCGAGTCTGCTCGAACTGTCATATTGCCGAAGGGGATCAGGCGTACAAACCCTCGCATATGACCCCGAACCTGAATTACATCGGTCAGAAATTTCATCACGAAGGTTTCCTGAGCTGGATAGAGAAGCCAACCGAGAATTTCGCACCCTCGGATGTCAGTATATTCAGGCATCAGGGCATGATTCCGTACAATAAGGTTCCGATGAGTGAATCATTCTTAGGCTTCACGCCCGAGGGAGACTACAGCACCAAGAAAAACCAGATGCAGGCCGTGAGGGATTATCTCTTCTACTCCAACAAGTAGCAGGACGAGGTGGACAGGTTAGAAGAGTCCCCCGAAAATTTAACATCGGTACCGTATCATAAAGTGTTTCGGATCATTTCGAGTTAACCTCGAATTGTCACCTTGATACCCTTCGTGTATCTAGTTATACTCTGTAACTTCAGTATTATGAGAGGGGTGTTTCTGTATGAAGGTTAAATCGTCCGTAAAAAAACGATGTGAAGATTGTAAAATAATCCGGCGAAACGGGGTAGTTCGTGTAATTTGTAGTTCCGACCCCCGTCACAAACAACGCCAGGGCTAATTTAGGAGAGGTGAGTATAGATGCGCGTTGGTGGCGTAGAAATTCCCAGCGATAAACGTATAGAAATTGCATTGACGTATATTTATGGAATTGGTCGAGCAACGGCCAACGATATTCTTGATACCACGCAGGTAGACAAGGATAAGCGAACACACGAACTCACGTCCGATGAGGTCACCCGAGTGCGAAATATCATTGAAGACGATTACACGATTGAGGGTGAGCTTCGGAATCGGGTTAAGCGAAACATTCAGCGCCTTAAGGAAATAGGTTGCTACCGTGGTGATCGCCACGAGAAAGGGCTACCCGTTCGTGGTCAGCGTACCCGATGTAACGCAAGAACTCGAAAAGGTCCTCGTAAGACTGTCGCCGGAAAGGATTCTGCACCGGCACCTTCCTGATTGGACTGCACACAACTCCGATAACAATTTATAACGTTTCAATCACCTAGCCTTGGTTCGGCATAGTGCGCCTGAGGCTGGTAATGATTCGATGAGGTGACAATGAATGGCTCAACCACAGGGTATTGCACACGTAAAATCCACGTACAACAATACGACCGTCTCGATTACGGATCCCAGCGGCAATTCAATCGGTTGGGCGTCCGGAGGATCAGTTGGTTTTAACGGCACACGGAAAGGTACGCCTTTTGCCGCCCAGAAAGCCGCCGAAGAAGTCGGTGAGGCCGCTAAAGCGGCTGGTATTGAGACATTAAGAGTAGAGGTCAAAGGACCCGGCGGCGGACGAGAGGCCGCGGTCCGTGCCTTTGAATCCCTGAATATTGAAATTACAGAAATCAGAGATGTGACGCCAAAACCACACAACGGTTGCACTCCGCGAAAACGTCGACGCATTTAAAATCTGATTACCTTCTAACTACGGAATTGATCAATTATGGCTCGATACACAGGACCAGTTTGTCGTTTATGTCGCCGTGAAGGCGAAAAACTATATCTGAAAGCCGAACGTTGTTATACCTCAAAATGTGCCATCGAGAAGCGTAACCACCCGCCGGGTGACAAAAAGTTCTACCGCCGGCGACAGTCCGAATACGGGCGACAGCTTCGTGAAAAACAGAAAGTCAAACGGATGTACGGATTGCTTGAACGACAGTTCCGTAACCTGTTTGAAGAAGCGGAACGCGAAAAAGGTATCACGGGTGAACG
>JBDGPI010000101.1:5092-18209 GCA_042219765.1 Salsurabacterium abyssinicum (SeqCode) | reverse complement strand
TGGAAAAACTGGAATTACGCCTGGACAATGTTGTCTATCGTCTTGGTCTTGCCGGAAGCCGCCGTCAGGCCCGTCAGTACGTTAATCACGGACACGTCCTAGTTAACGACGAGGAAATCGATATTCCATCCTACTCCGTTGAACCGGGCGACGAAATTGCCCTGAGGGATCGGATGAAGAACAATCCCCAGGTGGAGGAATCGATTTCACTTGCCCAGCAACGTGGGATCAAAGAATGGTTGCACCTTGCCGATGGCTCCAAAGGACGGGTCGAGCGGGAGCCTCAGCGAAGTGAGATAGAGCAAGTTGACATTGAAGAATCCTTAATCGTTGAGCTGTATTCCAAGTAATCGTATTTGTTTGGTGGCGGATACGTTTCGCCACACCAACACAAGTCAATCCTGTTAGTTTTACCCACATTACAGGGGGTTAAAATTGATGAGTTCGAATAAGGACATAATGAAAAATCTCGTAATGCCCAAGTCCATTGACCTACTCGAGGAAAGTGACGATGGGTATTACGGTAAGTTTCGTATTGAACCTTTTGAACAGGGGTTCGGAACGACGATTGGCAATAGTCTGCGCAGAGTTCTTCTGTCGTCGATCGTGGGAACCGCCGTTACGTCCGTCAAAATGGAAGGACCTGAGGGTGCTATTAATCATGAATTTACTGGCTTAACGGGTGTTCGTGAGGACGGCGTTGACATACTCCTTAACCTCAAGGACCTACAACTGGATCTTTCGGCCGGCGAGAACCCCGTTTCGGTTGAAGTGGAACACGAAGGCGAGGGTGAAATAACCGGAGAGGACATTGATGGTAAACAAGATATTGAAGTCCTGAACCCCGAACAGACTATCGCACACCTCGATGACGATGGCTACCTCAAACTGGAACTCGAAATTGATAGGGGACGTGGCTTCCAGGACAGTGACGATGAACGCGAAGCACGATCAAACGGTGAAATCCCGATGGATGCTCTATTTTCCCCGATCCAGAAAGTGAACTACGAAGTCGAGGACACACGAGTTGGACAGCAGACTGACTACGACAGCCTGATTTTTGAAGTCTGGACCGACGGTAGCATTGAACCACGTGACGCAATAGGTCACGCGGGTAAAATTCTGAAAGAACACTTCCAGTACTTCATCAACTTTGAAGAGACTGAAATCGAGGAAGAGGACGAGGACGGTCTCTCCCCCGAAGAAGAGAAACTCAAGGAAGTCCTTCAGACCCCCGTTGACGAACTGGAACTTTCAATCCGTTCGAACAACTGCCTGAAGAACGCCGACATTAACACGCTCGGGGATCTCGTCCAGCGAACAGAGGAACAGATGCTGGAAACACGAAACTTCGGTCAGAAATCCCTCGAAGAAATCCGTGAGAAGCTTGCGGAATTCGGCCTCAGCCTCGGCATGACGGATATTGATTACCTCGTGGAAGATACCGAGGATAGTGAAGAATCCGAGGAGAAAGAGGAAGAGGAGGCTGAAGCGTCGGCATGAAACACCAGAAGAAGGAGAAAAAACTCGGACGAAACTCCGAGCACCGCCAGGCTATGAAACAGAACATGGCCCGGCAGATGCTTCAGGAGGAACAACTTAAGACGACCAAAGCGAAAGCTAAGTTCATTCAACCGTTCGTGGAAAAACTCGTAACTCGTGCAGCCGAGGATACCGTTCATAACCGCCGGGAAGTCCGTAAGAAGATTGGTACGGCCGGCGACACCGACGAAACGATCAAGAAACTCTTTGAAGACCTGGGCCCTCGATTTGAGGATCGACCTGGTGGGTACACGCGTATACTCCAGCTCGATCGACGCCGTGGAGACGGTGCACAACGGGCGCTTATTGAATTTGTTGAGTAAGGATAGGTAAATAACCATGAGTCAGAAAACGTATGTTCCCAAGGACGATGAATACGAACGACAGTGGGTTCTCCTGGACGCCAAAGACAAAGTTCTCGGTCGGCTTGCGACCAGAGCAGCGCGGCTGTTGCGCGGCAAGCACAAGCCGATCTTTACCCCACACCTTGACTGTGGTGACGGCGTGATAGTCATCAACGCTTCCGAGATAACGATTACGGGTAACAAGGAAGTCCAGGACGGTCTATTTAGTCACAGTCAGTATCCGGGTGGAGACAAACACTTGAGTTACACCGACCTCCGGGAAGAAGATCCGGAGGCCATGATTGAATGGGCCGTGAAAGGCATGTTGCCCAAAAACAAACTTCGAGACAAAATGATGAAGCATTTACGAGTTTACGCCGGTCCCGATCACGAGCAGCAGGCACAACAGCCCGTGGAATACGACTGGCAGAACGATCAAATACTTTCCTGACGAATCAGATAGGAGTGACATAAGAACCGATGGCTGATGATACGGAAGAATCCGAGGACGTCACCGAAGAGGAAGTCGAAGAATCCTCCGCCGATGAGAATGACGTAGACGACGAAGAGGACGAAGAGACGGAAGAAACTACGTCGGAGGATTCGGAGGAGATTGAGGAAGTCGAAACCTCGATGGAAGACGGTGAGGCCCCGGAAGAGGATCAAACCCCTACCAGACCCGTTGTCAAAAGTGATCAACAGTATTATGGTACCGGCCGTCGGAAGGAATCCGTGGCTCGCGTATGGATCGAAGCGGGCGATGGTTCAATTACCGTTAACGACCAATCAGCTGACCAGTACTTCCAGAATCGTGCTAAGTGGACCAAAGCCGTTAAATCGCCACTGGAAACGCTGGACTTTCTGGATGATATCGATGTCTGGGCTACGGCTGAAGGCGGTGGCCTCACCGGACAGGCTGATGCCGTGAAACTTGGTATTGCCCGTGCACTGGTTGAAATGGACGAAAACGCACGCTCCTGGTTGAAGGACGACGGTCACCTCACGCGTGATGACCGTGAAGTGGAACGCAAGAAAATTAACCAGCCGGGAGCTCGTGCGAAACAGCAAGTTTCCAAACGTTAAACGTGTCCTCCGCCGTATCGGCTGCCGTTGTCGGAGCCACAGGTTACGGCGGCGCGGAGCTTGTTAGTCTTCTCCATCGTCATCCGTCATTCACTCCGGAGTACTTAACCTCCCGTTCCTATATCGGAGAAGCCTTTTCCTCGGTTTATCCCCGTTTCAAAGGATCCATAGACCGTCCCTGTGAAGAACTTGATACATCACGCCTGGACGAACACGATATTGTCTTTTTTGCCCTTCCTCACGGAAAATCCATGGAGATCGTCCAGGATATCGACCTTTCTTCGACCCGGGTTGTTGATCTTGCCGCCGATTATCGGTTACGTTCTGCGACGGAGTTCGAAACGGTCTACGACACGACACACACGGATGAAACAAACCTTGAAAAGGCGACCTTTGGTCTGACGGAATATTTTAAGGAGTCAATAGCTAATTCTGATCTGGTAGCCTGTCCCGGATGTTACGTAACTGCGAGTTTAGTACCGCTCTATCCTCTTGCAGAGGAGGGGCTACTGAATGAACCGATATTCATTGATGCGAAGTCCGGAGTATCAGGCGCCGGACGAAGTCCTTCCGAGGCCAATACATTTGTCAATTGCAACGACAACATCCGTCCCTACAATGTCGCCCAACACCGGCACGCCGCTGAGATAAGCCAGGTGCTGGAGGACGCAGGGGGAACACAGGAGTTCTCGTTTGTTCCTCACGTAAATGCCATGGATCACGGCATCGAGGCCGCGATCTACCTTCAGGCAACCTCCCCGGAACAAGCAAATCGAATTACGGCGTTTCTTGAATCAACTTGCTCAGCTCACGACGCGTTGCGTTATCACGATGAACCACCCGGCGTGAAATCCGTGGTAAAAACGCCGCACTGCGACATCTCAACCGTTGCTGATGACGATCGGGTAATTGTCTTCAGCACCCTTGATAACCTCTGGAAGGGGGCGGCATCCCAGGCCATTCAGAATGCGAATGTGATGTTCGGTCGCCCGAACATGGACGGTCTCGTCTGAAAAAAGGAACGCTGGAGAGAATATTTGGGTTTAAGAATAATATTACTACATCAAAAAACATCGGTCAGCAAAAAGCGCAAGTCAATACGATAGGGCGCAGTAAATCGGACAATTTTACCTAATTTGATTATTCCGAATCCACCAATCTTTTTTTATCCTGTAAAAAAATATATCGACTGTGAGTGATTTCTGTGACTGAACCTGATACGTTTCTCTGGTCGGGTATTACGTCCGGAGTTAAAAAAAGCGGTAAGCCGGACCTGGGTCTGGCCTATAGTGCCTACCCGGCAACGACGGCGGGGGTATTCACCAAAAATTCGCTCTCCGCTGCTCCCGTCCGGATAGATCGCGAACGGTTACAAGACAAGCGAACCTTTCGGGGGCTGGTGGTCAATAGTGGGGTTGCAAATGCCGCCACGGGTGAGGAAGGCCGCCAACGCTGTCGTAGCGTTATAAATGAAACGGCGAAAACCCTCGGGCTTGAATCGGATGAAGTGCTTGCGGCGTCCACGGGTCACATTGGCAAGCCGTTACCGGTGGATACCATTACCGGGGCCCTTCCGGATTCCGTTGATGCGCTCGAAGAAAGTTCGGATAATTTTGCCGATGCGATCATGACCACTGACTCAACGAGGAAAACAGTTCAGCGAGACGTTACCGACCTGAATGCCCGGATGCGCGGGATAGCGAAAGGAGCGGGAATGATCCGTCCGGACATGGCAACGATGCTTGCCTTTGTTTTCTTCGATCATCCCGTTGATCCGGACTGGTGGCAACGGACTCTGGAGCGGGCTTGCTCCGAGAGTTTCAATCAGATTACGGTCGATGGGGAAATGTCAACGAACGATACTGTTCTGGCGTTCGGAGCCCGGAGACCTGATCGTGAGCCGATTGACGGTAGTCACGATGCGGCCGCAACGGTCCGTGAGAGTCTCACGGCCATCTGCGAGTCACTGGCCCGTTCTATCGTACTGGATGGGGAAGGTGCCACTCAATTAATTGAAATAACCGTTGAAGGAGCACCGGATGCCGAGGCCGCGGAAACAGTCGCTGATTCGACAGCCAATTCAAACCTTCTCAAAACGGCCATATACGGTGGTGATCCCAACTGGGGTCGAATCTATTCCGCAATTGGTGCCACAACGCTGGATATAAACGAAGAGTCGTTAAGTATTTCCATGAACGGCTACACGCTCTTTGAAGGGCCCGGAGACGCCAGTATCGCGCCCCCCGGACTGCACGAGGAACTGGGTGACTCCGACCCTGTTACGATTCGAATTGATCTCGGTAATGGATCGTCGACGGCCCGTCGGTTGACGTGTGATTTAACGGAGGAATACATCAGAATTAACTCCGATTACGAGCCATAAGATAGGACGACATTGGAATGACTCGACGTTTAAGCAGAATCATCTACATTGTTCTCCTCCTGGTTGTAGCGGTTACTCTGATCGTAAACCTTCCACCCCTTGAAAAGATCGGAAGGACCCCGACGTCGGAATTCGTAACATTCTCCCTCAATCACTGGGTGACGGAGGTCCACAGGAACTTGAAAAAGGCCCGGCATGCTGAATTACGGGGAGATAACAAAAACCGAACAAATGGGCCGGATTCGAAGCGATATTACCGGAACTCCCTGTATTACTACGCCGAGGCGGAGAAGTACGCCAAACGCCGGGGGGAAGGCTCCTACCTGAATGATTTGATTCAGCGGGCACAGTCTCGGGTTCACAAAAAACTTGCGAATGGATGACAGTCCCTTGAGTCGTTTCGGTCCCGGAGACCATGTAATTTATAATTATGGGAAGCTTTCACCGGTTTCCGGTGATATTCGGAGAAGACCTCGGAGTGATGGTCCATGAAACCCGACGAGTCCGTAGACGATGTTCTGGAGGAATTAAGGGACTCCGGCTACCAGCTTACGCCACAGCGGCAGAATGTGATCCGGCAGTGTTTTGAACAGAATGGCCACTTTACCGCCGAGGACCTCTTTAACGTCAATACAGATTCGAGCCAGCAGGAATTTTCCCGAGCTACGGTGTACAACACCCTACAGGTTCTGGTTGAGGTTGGGTTTCTGCGGGAACTTTCCGATATGGGGGATTCATCCTACTACGAAATCAACCAGGAATTGCATCCGCACGCGTACTGCAAGTCCTGCGGGGAACTCATTGACATTCCCGTTAACCTCGAACGAGAAGTGCACAACTGGGATGTTCCGTTTGAGGTTGATAGCGTCCGAATGACGCTGGATGGTTACTGCGAGGAGTGCGCCGAAACGGCCTCAAGTCGTTAATCCTGCAGCGACAAAAAATACCGCGTAGCGTTTTCTATCCGCCCTGATTTTCTTCCTGACTTTCCGGTTTGTGTTTAACGGTGCGAAGGTTTTCGCGCTTGAGGTCAAGTCGCCTTTTAATAATAACGTCGGCTCCCCGCGGTAGGTGACGGTAGAGCTTTTCGATGTCACGATTGCGGAGCCGCACACAACCTTCCGAATCCTTCGTGCGTATTGTTTCTGGTTCGTTCGTTCCGTGCAGTCCGTAGTGAGGTTTATTGATGCCCAACCACCGGGATCCGAGTGGATTCTCCGGATGCCCCGGGCGTAGTGTTTCCTCGTCCTCGGGGGTGTACCAGGGATGTCGTAACCGACTTGTGATTTTAAAGTGTCCCGTCGGGGTAGGACCGGTATCCGCTCCAATGGTCACCGGAAAATGAAAGAGAAGCCGCCCCCGTTCGTCGTAAGCCAGGAGCTGAAATTCCTCCAGTCCAATCACAACCCGCTCCACGACCGGTTCATGAATCATCCCTCCCCGCTTCTGTTCGACGGCGTTTGTGGGTAACTGAGCGAAAATAAGTAAAGTGAGAGCTGAAAGACCGACCAGCAGAGGACGTTTCATTGCGTTCACCTTCCATTCCAATTTAAGACACGATTACCCCTACTAACAAACTCGTCAAATACGTCAAAATATTAAGAGGTAACTGGAGGAGAAAAGCAGGAATTATTAATGGAGGTCCTGCAGGAATGGTCCGTATTAGTAAGTTATGTCAATCTTACGTTTTATAGGAAAGATTGTTTTTGAATAGTCCTAAGTGAGGAGTGCATACATAATCAAGTTTCAAAGCGGCTAACCCAACTGAAATAGGAAATATATCGGAAGGAAGATCAAAAAGTTATAACGCATAAAACCTCATAAAAGAGGACAATCTAATTTATGACATACTAGCTTTAAGAAAAATATAATGACTATTAAAATGAGTTTCCCCTTCAAGGGGGGTTGTGGACTTCACTTCAAGATCGTGGGTTATCACCATGATTCAGCCTTGCGGCATTCTTTTCTCTTTAGGGTATCTTCAAGTCATCCTCTTTATTTGTTGGGTCTTACTAATAGAACATCTACCAACTTTTAGTGCTCGAAGAAATAACCTTTCCGATTTTTCGAACATTGTGATAATTGATAGAGCTTTGGATTTTTTTCTTACTAATTGTATTCGTTCTATTCTCACCGATGAAATAATTTCTCCCACCAAAATACGAAAAGACAGCAGAAAAACCATTAATCGCAAAACTTCGCTAACCTATCCTTTCTCCGCGACTCTTAGTGGGAAAACTGAACTACTCGTCGAGTGTTTGGCTTATATCAGTGCAGGTACGCTCAATACTCCTAAGAGCACCCCTTTCTTCTGTGCAACTAAGCTTTTTAAATGGTTTGCAGTTTACAATGTCAGTAAACGAACATAGGAGGGATTATTTGCAAGGTTGTTTAGCGCAAAATTGATGGCGTAAGTTTTTTAATATTTGAAAATTGCTGAAGGGTATTCATTTCTACTGGAGGTTAAGTCGCATGAAAACTTCAATGCGTTTTGTTGGACTCTGTTTGGCACTTTCCTTTCTTACCGCGTCATTTTCCTCGATAGTTTTTGCTGGTGCCGGTGGGTTTACATCCGTTCAGAACACGACCGTTTTGAAGCAGGATACCATCAAAATGACGGGTGGAGCCAGATTTGAATCGGGACGAGAATATGGAACGAATATTTTTGGTAGCACTATCGAATACGATAATTTCAGAGTTCATCCGCTCAAATTTGAGTATGGTCTGGGGTCAATAATTAATCCTCAGATGCCAGTACAGGCTGGAGCCTCGATTTCGTATTCTTCGAATTCCGGGGATCTCACCGGCTCAGGATTGGAAGGTATTTCGTTATTCGGGCAGATGAAGGTAAATGACAACATAAGCCCTCAGGCTGGCTTGAAAATTGCCGGGTCCGACGATATTGCTCCGTATACAAATGACGGTCTTGATCTCTGGTTCAACGTTCCGGCGTCCGTCAATCTCCAGGGATCACCAGGTTCAGTCTACGGAGAAGTGGGTTATACCATTAAAGGTGGAGTCCTTGATAACTACGCTAATTACGGCGTCGGTTATCGCTATGAGTTAAATAACAAGACCGATGTCTCCGCCGAGCTGGCCGGTCACGGCAAGCTGGCGACGGGGACTGAGTCGTTCATGGAACTCCGTGGCGAAGCGGATTACGAGTTAGGACGGGATCAGTATCTGACTCCCTCGCTTTCACTCGGTGTGTCAGCTGGCAGTCCAACGTTTGCTCTCGGGGTTGAGTATTCCCGAACTCTTTAAATCCACTAAGGACGAAAGGCCAGGGGTTAAATCCCTGGCCTTTCCAGTCCTTTTTTTTTTAAATCGAAAAGGTCGCCAAAATCAGTTTTTTGTACAGGATGAAACAAGCTGGAGGGAGCTAAATATCAGTGTATTTATGTACACAAGAGTGCTAAGGTCAATTCGTTACGGACTAAATGTACCGGAAAATGAAAGTAGGTTACGGGAATAATAGTTCCAGGTTCTATTCCATGAAAAATAAAATATATGTTTTATTTTCTTAGTGGTTTCGATTTTTTATCAATTAATTTAGTAGCAACTATGATGGATCCCCTTACTCCCGGAGGTAACAGTATAATTATGAAACGCAAACTCCTGATTGGTTTTGTTCTTGCTTCGTTGCTTGTATCCGTTGGTTGTGCAAAGGATCTTAAGTTACGGGATACAACTCCTTTGATTGAGGCTTCTGCAAAGGGAAATATTAAAACCGTTCGAACGCTGGTTGATGCTGGGGCCAATTTAGACGCTCAGACCTCGGATGGTCGCACGGCACTTTTCGTTGCGGTGCAGGCCGGTAATACCTCAAAAATTCCAAAGATGCTTCTGGATGCGGGAGCGGATCCGGATATTAAACATCGGGACGGTCGTACCGTTCTACATGTGGCTCTGCAGGAAGGCTACTACAAGGTGGCTGAAACCATCGTATCGGCCGGAGCTGACGTGGACCTGAAGAACAAAAATGGGCTTACCCCTCTGATGATAGCGGCAAAGAACGGACAGAGATCCGTGCTTCGAACGCTGATAGACGCAGGCGCCAGTCTCGACGCACAGTCCTCGGACGGACGAACGGCGCTGTTCATAGCCATTGAGAATGGCTATACGACAAATATCCCTGGTGATTTACTAAGTGCGGGAGCGGATCCCAACCTACAAAACGACCAGGGGGTTGCCCCGCTTCATCTTGCTATCCGAAACGGCTACGTCAAAACGGCTAAAAACATTATTAATTCGGGAGCTGACGTGGACATTAAGGACGATAAAGGGCTTACGCCCCTGATGCTGGCGGCGAAGAACGGACAGCGGTCCATTGTCGGAGTGCTTACCGATGCCGGGGCCAGCCTCGATAAAAAATCCGCGGACGGTCGAACGGCCCTTTATATAGCAATTGAAAGCGGTTACACGACAAATATCCCTGGTGATTTATTAAATGCTGGAGCGGATCCCGATGTTCAGACGAACGGTGGGGATTCCCCGCTTTTTCTTGCTCTCAGGCAGGGTTACATACCGACCGCTAAGGACCTTGTGACGGCGGGAGCCGACGTGAATATTCGAGGGAAGAACGGAATAACACCATTAATCTGGGCGTCAAAACGCGGTAACAATAAATTAGTAAGATTGCTGATAGAGGAGGGGGCTAAGGTCAATCTAGAAGACAAGAATGATAAAACAGCCCTTAGTTACGCCTCCTCCAAAGGATACAACAAGATAGCCAGTGCCTTGATCGAGGCTGGTGCCAATGTGGATGCCTGATTGTCTTGACGTAGAATTCTTTTCTGCGCAAATTTAACCTTGATGGACTTAAATTCGGCTTTTAATAAATAGCGGGATTAACCTGAAGAAAGTTTAAGGCGAAATAATCTTTGGCCAGCTCAAAGTTTTTTTAACCGGAATTCTTTAGCGCTCTAGTAGGTTGTTAATTTTATTTACGAGATGCTTCAAAGGGCTTTGCTTGGTCTATTAGTGTTTCGATAGATAATTCATCCTCCCACCTATTCTTCAACTATTTTTTCCGGGAAGCTCATTTCTCTCCTTTCTTTAAATTGATAACAAAGCCATCCTCAAGGAATTGCGGTAAACAGGAAGTAAGATCTTGGAGGGGTTTGGGGAGGAGAAATGAGCTACCGTTGTTGGAACGGAAGAAAATTTTTATAGGAATCCTTCTTATGGATAACCTTTTAAGCAAGTTACTTGTAGGGAAAACGACATAAAATGGTGGACTGGGACGGATTCGAACCGTCGACACACGCCTTTTCAGGGCGCTGCTCTACCAGCCTGAGCTACCAGTCCATTACGTTCTATGGAGAGTTACATTACTCGAAAGAATAGCCATTAACTCCCGAGTCGAAAAGCAAGAAGTGCTGTTAATACACTATAGTAATTGCTTCTGTTTGAATACTTAGAACGCTAAAATTCATACGGCCAACGAGTGTATCAGCGATGACCAAGTGATGACAACACTCCCTCACGGGCGCTTGTTTTAATATCAGTCGCCGAAGGCTTTGAGGTATCAAGATTCCTGAAGAGAAAACTACCGTGAGAAGAATAGGGGTATTCATCGAATTGGAATCAAAAGCCGGGTCCGACAAAGTTTCTCTGAGGTTCGCTCCTTGATAAATCCTGGAAAAAGGACTTAGAAAATCACGTACAGTTATCCAATCCATTGAGTGGGATCAGGTTAATAGTGTTGTTGCGGTAATTTCTGTTGACAGAACGAATACGGGCATGAATGGCTACAACACTCTGCCGAAATTCCGGAGTATACAAGGGTATTGAACTATCGTTTAATTCCTTTAATATTTTTCAAATAATTTTTGGCGATGAATCAGGATCTATAGTAATTTGACATTGCACAAAAGATGTCTTATATATTTTTAAGCTCGAAATTTGACCGTAACAGCCGGCTGAAACGCAAGTATCGTCGAAGCGACTCTTAAATACAGCACGCGATCTTTGATCGTAAATACAGTATAAATAATACAGGGCGGTTCTTGCGGGTACTCGTACTGTTGCGGTAGGCTTCCCGACAGTACAGCGTCCCGCCCTGGATAAAAGTATTACCCGTCAAACAAGTATTGTTGCAGGGGTCCGGTACGGCGGTGTTCCGTCGGCGACGGGTCCAGCTGAATTCCAGGTGTATTCACTGTGGTCGGTGGTCTTCGGGGTCTACGGAGACGACCGTGGGACGTGAACATGCGTTGTTCTCCACCTCCGACCCTCCTCCTGGGTATGAATCTTTCAAAAAAATATGCCGCTGGAATGATTATTATCCGGTGGTTTGAGACGTTCAGTAGACGATCTTAGTGGTGGTTCTATAGCGTTGCGTAGTTGAACTGACAGCTCAATCTGTTCTTTGACGCTTTACTTGCGGGAGAGCCCAAAACCCGATGGAAAGGTGGTGACAACATTCCTCCTGTAATATCCGGGCAATTCCCTCGATTCCTGTGGTGGGACGTGGGACCGTAAGTAAGGCGGTGGTTGAATAACGCACGATCTTTCTACAGCTTTGGCGATACGCTGAAGTTGTAATTTTGTTAAACCCTCTAAGGAGGAATGTATGTTATGACTTTTAAACGAGTATCAATTGTTGCACTTACGTTAGTTCTGGCTCTGGGCCTGACGGTTCAGACCGCCGACGCCAAGGTCAGCATGGGCGTCGACTTCGCGCAGCAGTTTGACGGCACCGAGTCGGATGCACCTGGTGCCAGTAGTTCCTTTGGTTTCTCCACGGGTAAAGTCAACATCGACATCTACGGCGACGTAGCCCCGGGTGTTGAAGCTTTCGTTGAAACCGAAGGCCCTTTCGCCAGCGATGGTGAAGTTCACCTTCGTCAGGGATACGTTACCCTTTCCAATCTCTTCCAGCCCGTGGACGTAAAGCTCGGGCAGTTCGAGGTCAACTACGGTGAGAACGTCCATCGTCGTTCCACGAACGCCGACGTTCAGGACAATCCTTTCATCGGCAATAGTCTGGATGACGTCGTTGCCGTTCAGCCGGGTGCTCAGTTCTCCGGTGAGGCCGCACCTGTTCAGTGGTCACTTGGTATTACCAACGGTACGGCAGGCGGTAATTTTTCCGATGGCCGAGGATGGGCCCTGATTCCGAAAGTTAAGGGCGAATTTGCCCCGAATTTTACGGCGGCTCTGTCATACTACACAGTTGACCACGAGTCATCCACTTTCTCTGGAAGCCGTGGAGATAATCTTTTCGCCCAAGGATCACCAAGTGTAGTTTACCAAGCTGGTCCGCTTTCCGGTCTGGATAGTGCTGCCGGCACGCGATTTGTTGGTGCTACCAATCCCTTCGCTAACTCCGTTAGCGCTTACAACCTTGATCTTGGCTACGAAGCGGCAACCGGAACCAAGATCAAAGCTTGGTACGGGGCTTTCAGTGTCGATAACCTCAGCTCGATGAATGCTTACGATGTCACCTCTTATGCTCTGGAAGCTTCGCATCCGTTTACACCGCAGTCTTACGGAGCAATTCGCTACAATGTCGCCTCCAACGAGACCTCCGGTGTTTCGGGTAACACGAATTCCAGTCGTATTCAGGTTGCCCTTGGTCACAACCTGAACGAGAACACCCAGATGAAGCTGGAGTACGTCACGCAGACGAATGAGGCCAATGCTCCGGCCGGCACGGATGGCACCGATGCAAGCGGTATCATCGCCGAGGGTTCGGTCACCTTTTAACGGTCGATCGATCCGTTGCTGAATCGGGTGGTCTCGTTCGAGACCTGACTTA
>JBDGPI010000101.1:0-5022 GCA_042219765.1 Salsurabacterium abyssinicum (SeqCode) | reverse complement strand
CCGGTTCACGGCTTCCTCTCGTCCTTCCCCTGACACTTGGGGAAGTTTGAACTCGGGACGAATCAGCCCGCCGAATTCGATCGGGCGTTAACCGGTCGGCAGTAGGCGGTTCATTAATGCTAACGTCCCACCCACAGTGAGGAGGGTTGCCAATCCCTGACGGGCTAACGGCAACCCTCCCCACTTTTTTTCTATTTCTAAATCCATCGACTATTCTTTCCTCAGAGCCCAATCGTCACCGAGGGGCTATTCGACTTTCCCGATCAACTATCTACTTGATTATGAATCCAAAAAATTGGAATGGGATTCTTATTGCCTAGCAGTCTTACGAAGTGGATGGGGAACTCTATTAGCGTTAACTGAAAGCTGGGAGCTTTTAGTGGGCCGTCAATTACGCAGTAATTCCTCGAGAAAGACTTCTGAAAAATTTGTGACTAATGAACTCTACGAAAATTTTTAACTGATCCACGGATTATTTAATAACGTTCGAGGAAAACCAATTGGAGGGTAGGCGTAACCCCTAACGGCAGATTCCTTAACTTTCCCCTCGGTTGATTTAAAATCTCATGCTCCGGGTTATGCTTTTCGCCAGGACGTCTACCGCCCCGTAGTACCCTTGAAAGTGGCGACATTTTCCGGTGTACCACCTATCCTGAAGCAATCTGAGACAATCAACGGATCGCTCCTGAATTTACTGTAGAGAATGCTCATTATAGATACGTCTGTTTACGTTGAGACATGCAGGGAATTGTTTTTCGGCCTAACTGATCATTCTGAAATCAGTTTTACTTAATATGGTGTTTGAGACATGATTTTTTCGGATCCTTCGGTGTTAAGACTATTATGACGCACTCACGTAAGCTATTAATATTACTTAGTGTATTTTTCCTGGTCTACTCGTTGCCGGCAGGTGCAGTGAACCTCTGGGGGGATGCAACGGTTTCCGTCCAGCGGCTCGAGTATGATCAGGCGGGTTTGCGCAATCAATCGGCCGGTTTCAGGTCAATGCGGTCAAACCTGCATTTTTATCACTCCGTAACGCCATCCCTGAACACCTACGTTGAAACCCACCTGAACTCCCGGGATGACATGACGTTGAACCAGGTTTACGCTACCTACACGAGTTATAGTGACATCCTGGCGATCAAGCTTGGTCGATTTGAACTGGATTACGGTATGTACGACCTTTTCCGAACGGACAATGCTCAGGCCCGGGACAACAGTTTTGTGGGTAACACCCTCGTGGATCCTCATTCTACGGACAATGGCGTTCAAGCGACCCTTTTTTCGGAGCGTTTTTACGTTCGTGGGGCTTTGACAACGGGGACCGACACCCCCGGTTTCACCAGGAACCGTGCTTTCGGTAAGACGTTTAAGTTCCTGCATAAACCCACCCCTGCACTGAAGTGGAGTCTGTCCTATTACGTGTCGGATCAGTCACTCTCATCGGAGACCGGGCACTTCTTCGTGAAGCCAGCCGACGAGCCGTACTCCGGATTAGGGACGGATACGAGAACTTCCACCCACGTCACCTCCTCCGGTTCCGGCCAGGAACTGCAGTCGTTTCAGTTCGGCATGAATTACGATATCAATCCCAGGTGGCGCACTTATGTCATCCTTGGTCGATTGAAGGACGATACCGGCGTCCTGAAGAATACACTCGATTACGCCAACGGTGCCCTTGTGAGGTCCGTGTCGCCGGTCACTGAAGTGGGCCTGCAGATTGGCCTCGCTTCTTACGAACGGATTGAGGGACAAATTACGGGGGTCGGTGTAAAACGGTTTCAACTGGCAATAACCCGCAAGCTGGCGAAAAAGACCGAGTTCACCGTAGAATACGTTGATCAGCAGGTGGATGACAGTCTGCGAAGCCTGGTAACACGCCGACGGCCCGTAGGATTCAGCGGGTTTACAGCTCAACTGTACGTGGGTTTTTGACCCTTAAGAATGCTGTTAACACAGCTGTATCGTCTTCGCTCCCAGAAAACAGTTCAACGTCTATTCTTAACGTAATACTACGGAGAGAAACATCCCATGAGTGGCCGGCTTTACGTTGTAGCGACTCCTCTCGGTAATATTCGTGATATAACCCTCCGTGCGAAGGACGTCCTGTCCGACGTGGACGAGTGGATTGTTGAGGACAGCCGGAGGGCCGCAAAATTACGGGATAACCTTGGTTTACCCAAGAAACCAATGAACCGATACTACGACGAAAACGAGACGAGGCGGACCCCGGAACTGCTTCAAAAATTAAAGCAGGGCCTTGAGATGGCACTCGTCAGCGATGCCGGGACCCCGGTTATTGCGGACCCGGGGTACGAACTGATTAATCGGTCTCGCTCCGAGGGCATTGAGGTCCACCCGGTTCCAGGGGTTAGCGCGCCCGTGGCAGCGCTGAGTGTTAGTGGATTTCCGGCAAGTGAATTTCTCTTTATCGGTTTCTTCCCCAGGACTCAGCCCAAGCGCCGCGAAAAATTACTTGAGGTAAAATATTATCAGGGGACCGTTGTTTTCTTTGAGGCCCCACACCGGTTGGAGGAGACACTGAAAACAATTCGGACGTACCTCGGAGATCGACAGCTCTTCGTCGGGCGTGAAATGACCAAGCAGTACGAACAGTATCGGACCGGAACGGCCGACGAATTACTCGACGTGTTCCAGGACGAGCAGCGGAAGGGTGAATTTACAATACTCTTACATCCGGCCGAAGAAGAGTCCGTCGAACCGGAACAGTTCCTGGAGGAACTACTGAAAAAGGGTATGAAACTGAGTGAGGCCGCTAAAATTGCCGGAACATTCTCGGACCGTAAACGCAGTGATCTCTATCAGGTCGGTCTTGATGTACAGGATAAGCTGGAGAGTGAATCGCCATGACACCCCTACTTGATCCGTCGGATACCCGGGCCGTTGTCGATAGGATTCGTGATGGACAGGTGTTTGTTTATCCGACCGACACGGCCTATGGTCTGGGGGCCTCGCTGGACTCCACCGAGGCCGTACGCCGGGTTTTTCGCATAAAACAGCGATCCCTGGAAAAGTCCGTTCCGGTTCTGACGGACCGTCAAACGGCTCTGAGGAGGACCTCACCGCCGGGACCGGTCCGAACCGCCGTCGATGAGTTCTGGCCCGGGGCCCTTACGCTCGTACTATCGGTCGAGAATCCGTCGGAATTCCCACCCGGAACAACTCGTAATGGTACGCTCGCATTGCGCGAGCCCGCATACATGCCCTTGGTAAAGATACTTTCGGATGCTGGTATGATTACCGGGACCAGTGCCAACCTTGCCGGAGAAGCGACCCCCGGATCGATTGATGAAATAAGTCCTTCCCTCAGGGAGGCCGTTGATTTTATTCTTTCGGGACCCGAGGTTGACGGGCAAGGCTCCACCGTAGCGGAATGGGACGCCGGGTCAGAGTGCTGGCAAATTCATCGTAAGGGTCCTATCACACGTGAACAACTCACCGAACGGACCCTCGGTTCGACCAGG
Organism: Salsurabacterium abyssinicum (SeqCode); assembly: GCA_042219765.1. Lineage (GTDB taxonomy): Bacteria > T1Sed10-126 > T1Sed10-126 > T1Sed10-126 > CAZEBV01 > JBDGPI01. The sequence continues at coordinate 1,534 of JBDGPI010000101.1, read as the reverse complement.
GAGGAATGACCTTCAGTGAAGCTTGCTTTTGTTTGTACCGGTAACATATGTCGGAGTCCAATGGCCGAGTACCTTCTCCGGGATATGATGTCCCAGGAGGATAAAGACAAACTCGAGGTGGCCTCCGCCGGCGTTACGGCGACCCGTGGACGACCACCATCCCAGCCGGCGGTCGAAGCCCTGAGTGAAATTGGTATTGATGAGCTTGGAATGCATCAGGCCCGACCGGTGGAACAGGTCGAACTGGGGGAGGGTGATCTGTTATTAACGATGACCCGACCGCACCTGAACCTGCTTCCACCAAAGTACAAAGAGGGCCCCGTCGAGACGGGACTGCTCAAGGAGTACGTCGGTGGAAGCGGGAACATATCGGACCCCTACGGTGCCGGGATTGAAACGTACCGGGACTTGCGTGACGACCTAATACCCATCCTGGAATCACTCCTCGAGAGACTTAGGGAACGGGACTTTCAGCCGTGAAGTAACGACCGTGTTGGACCGTCGAACTTGGAGCCAATCCCGACAATCGTTAGAATATACCTCTGGTTAATGGACAATGAGTCCTCCCCGATCCAAAGGTTAATTTCCGTTTAACAGTCCAGATTACTTATCCCGCACCCATCGGATGAACTCTGCGGGTTCCTACGAAAGGACGTGCTGCTGGTGGATTTTGTTGTTGGCTCCGATCACGCGGGTTTTTCGTTCCGTGAATCCATTGTTGACTTCTTGCGGGACAATGGCCATGACGTTGAGGATGTCGGTACCCACTCCGAGGAAAGCTGTGACTATCCGAAGTACGCACACAGGGTGGCCCAGGAGGTTGCTCGCAATTCGTCCAAATGGGGAATACTGGTCTGTGGGAGTGGCGAGGGAATGACAATGACCGCAAACCGCTACCCGGGGGTTCGCGCGGCCCTCTGTCTGGACGAGTCAATGGCCGAAGGAACGAGGGAACACAACGATGCTAATGTATTGGTCCTTGCGGAACGGATCATGGAGGACGAGTCAAAAGCCCTTGACACGGTCCAGGCGTTTATTGACGCGGGGTTTCACGGCGGGCGTCACGAGCGCCGGATTAATAAAATAGATCGGCCCGAATTCCGGCTGTCGACTCATCCCATGGTTGAGTCCGAGCTATCGATTCTCCGTTCGGACGACACGGAAGTTGCCGAGTTCCGACGCTCGCTCAGTCGCCTGACGAAGTATCTTTTCATGGAAGCCAGTAACAGCTTCGAGACGGAAAATGGAACCGTCACTACGGAAATGGGTGAAGCATCCGCCCGACGGTTCAACCGGGACCTGACACTCGTACCGATTATTCGGGCCGGCCTCGGGATGGTCGATCCGGTTCTTGAGCTCCTACCGGACAGCAAAATAGGTTACGTGGGTTACAGCCGTGACGAGGATACGCTCGAGGCCGATCAGTACTACGAGAAACTGCCCCGTGACCTGGACGACCCGGTCACGCTCCTCCTTGACCCAATGCTGGCGACCGGAGGGACCGCCTGCAGTGCGCTGGACTGTCTGAAGCGCG
>JBDGPI010000100.1:0-3718 GCA_042219765.1 Salsurabacterium abyssinicum (SeqCode) | reverse complement strand
CTCACCACCGGATGATGGCCTCACGGCCGAACCGGTCTACGATCATCTCCCGCCGGGAGATGAGCTTTTGAATCGATTCTTTGGGCCGATCTACGCAAAAATCGGTGGGGACTGAGGGGGTTCACGTCCTGGAGGGAGTAAAACTGACTTTTCTCCTGGCTGAACCCGGTAAACACATAGTGATTCCTTGCTTCTCTCCCGATAATTCACCATAATCGAGCTTGTAAGAGTAACCTTGAGAAAGGAATTTCCTATGTCGTTGATGACTCTCGCGTATCACCCATCCAAAAGCAGTCATCGCTGGTAGACGTCTTGAAATCAGTTGACTTAGCCGTAACTGCGGCCGGTTCCATAACGGGGGAATTGGTCCACCTCGGTATACCATTTCTTCAGGTTGTTCTGGCCGACAATCAACAATACGTCGCTGAAGGATGGGAGCGAAAAGGTGTTGCCCCTAACCTCGGAAAGCTTGAAGACCTTAACGATCAAAGATTGCTCGAGGAACTGGAAAAACTTTTCAACAATCCTCAACGGTTTGAGAAGGGTGTCCTTAGAGGTTCGGAATTTGTGGATGGCAACGGTGCTCGTAGAGTTCTGGACGTGCTCGAGGACGAGGTTTGCTGATGCAGATAGTTTACTTCGGCAATAACAAGTTATCGGTCCAAATACTCGAGTGGCTTTTAAATGAACGTGAAAACACTTCCGTCATGGGTCTCGTTCATCATCCGCCCGATGATGGGGATTACGTATCGGATCTACTTGAACTCGTTAATTCAACAAATACGTTTACGTTTAACGCCGACGAGACCTCGGAGGAGGAACTCAAGTCCTTCGTCCATCATGAATCGATAAGAACGGGTATATCCGTTCTCTATGGAAAGATTCTCTCCAAGACTTTACTCGAGGCATTTGATAAGGGAGTTTTCAACCTTCATCCCGCTTACCTCCCCTACAATCGGGGAGCGTACCCGAATGTCTGGAGCCTCTACGATGACACACCGGCCGGAGTCACGATCCATAAAATGGACGAGGGAATTGACACCGGTGATATCGTTGTACAACGCAAAGTCGACAAGGAGCCGACGGATACAGGTAAAAGCTTGTACAAGAAACTCATGATAGCTGCTAAAAAACTATTCGTTGAACACTGGCCGGATATAGAATTGAACAATTATTCACTCACACCACAGGATCCCGAGGCGGGAACCTACCACGAACGAAGTGACGTCGAAGAAATTGACGAAATCGACCTCGATAAAGAATACACTGCAAGGGAACTTATCAATCGGCTACGCGCTCGAACCTTCCCGCCTCATGATGGTGTTTACTTCACGGAAGACGGACGAAGAATAAATTGTACGATTGACCTGGAATACGGGGACGAAGCCGACAATGACTCAATCGGATAAAAATGGCCCCTCCTTCAGCATTAACGATCGAACGTTAACCCCTGCGAATCCCTACTACGTTGCCGAACTTTCCGCCAATCACGCCCAGGACCTTGACGTCGCCAGGGAAACCCTCGAGAGAGCAGCTGAAGCCGGAGCCGATGCCATCAAATTACAGACCTACAAACCGGATTCGATTACATTAAAATCCGAAAAACCCCCTTTTAAGAGAATATTATAGTTCGTACACGAGATGATGAGATCGTGGGTATTACCTTACTAAACGGATCGAATTGGATGTAATATTGATTCAGTTTCTAAGGGTTGTTGGTTAAACTACTCAGGTCAGTTCAACGTCGATGGTACAAGTGAGATGAATACAGTGGTTTTAACCCAAAACAAGAATTTTAAGGCATGAATTTTTGGTGCGATTACCAGTCTAAAATTAATATATCGGTTTGATTCCTCCTTCACTGGAAAATGTACGTTAAAAGACGCCCCATTTTGGCCATCAACCTGAATCATGCCGTCCATCTGGTCTTCTATCAGGGTTCTGACGATTTTGAGTCCGAAAGAGTCCGATTGAAAAGGATCAAATTCGTCGTCCCAGCCGGGGCCGTCATCCCGCACAAGAAGCTGAACCTCCCGATCGGTCTGGCTGATTTCTACGGTAACGGTTAGATCTTTATTCTGTTTAAGTCCATGTTCAAGGGAGTTGGAAACAAGTTCGGACAGTATCAAGCCAGTGTAAAGGGCTTGACTGGTCGAAAGGACAAAGTCCTCGAGTGACGTCTCAAAGTTTAAGTTATTGGCGGATGTCCGGTGATTTTTTCGTATATTTTCAAGTATTTCGCCGGCGTATTTCTTGATACGGACGTCCTGTATATTGTCCTCCGTGTAGAGGACTTCATGTAGCTTGGACATTGATTGAAGTCGGTTGTAGATTTCGTCCAGCTGTTGTATCGTGACCCCGTCCTCGATTTGGCGCTTCTGCAATCCAACCAGGGATGCGGCGAGGTTAAAGTTGTTTTTGACACGGTGGTGAATCTCCTGCATCAGGGTTTCTTTGGTTTTGTTGGCTTCACGAAGTTGATTGGCCCGGACCTCGAGTAAGCTATCCTCGAAGGTTTCAAACAGCTGACGGGCGGTCAGTGTGTCAACCTCCGTCCAGGGTCGACAGCGTTCCTCGACGATTTGCGTCCATTCCTCGAATGAGTTGCGTGGTGAAAGCTGTCCGTCTTCATCAACGTCAACGGGCGTGCGGGGGTCCCCACCCCATTGTATTATTCGCTGATATTCGGGTCTCACCCAGGCGCAGAAGGAGTCCGGGGAGTGGCCAATCCTGTAAGCCAGCAATCCGCTTAAGGCGGATGATTCACTCCAATCATGGCGAATGTCTCCGGTGATTGATTCTATTTCGATAGAGTCCTGTTCCTTAAGTTGTTCCTCGATCAGGTTCTTCGTGGAGTTCTCCGGAATCTTTATATTGTCGCCGGTTAGACAGAGGAATTGGTCATCGATCTTACAGAGGAACGCATCCGCATCCAGTAAGGAAAGTAGCTCCGATTTTAGTCGTTTTAACTGATCGAAAAAATCATCCATGTCGGAGGCTGAGCTTCTAAAGCCCTGTCGGAACTGCTTAACTTGCTCCAGGCTTCGTTCTTTTTTCTCTTGTTTGAGACGGTAAATATGTTGTGAAATCGCCTGACCGATGATTTCACACCCGTGTCGAACCGGGTGGCTGACCGGGGTTGGATTCACGGCGTGGCAGGCAATCAGTCCCCACAGATCGCCGTCGACCATCAGTGAGACCGAGATGGATGCCCCAACGTCCATGTTCTTCAGGTACTTCCGGTGCACAAGGGGGACGTTACGGAGGGACGAATACGTTAAATCAAGTTCACTTGATTGTCGTTTGCCCGGCGGTCCCACTATTGGAACTGGATCATAATCGACCCGGGGAATATACCGTAGGTTGTTCTTTCTGTAGAGTTGACGGGCGGGTTCCGGAATATCGGAGGCCGGAAAATGATTACCGAGGTAGGAGTGAAGCTCAGCTTGTTTGTCCTCCGCTTCAACCGAGCCGTGGCCGTCGTCGTCGAACTGGTAGAGCATAACACGATCGTAGCCGGTTAATTGGCGAATTGATCGGACGGCTTCCTCAAAAACGTGTTCCATGGAATCCAGCTGATTCAATCGTTGAAAGCAATTATTTGAGCTAGCCAGAGTGTTTTCGACCGCTCTACGAGATATGCCATCGGTTGGGGTTTCAATGTCTAGCCCGGATTATTCACGAAGGGTCTAGAAAAGAGACACGAGACGGCCTATGA
>JBDGPI010000099.1:0-7308 GCA_042219765.1 Salsurabacterium abyssinicum (SeqCode) | reverse complement strand
AACAGGGAAAGAAATTCAGTATTTCTCACAACATGAGGACCTACCTGATTGATGAAAACAGGACAGTCCAATACTGGTACAGGGGAAGCGACTGGAACGTCAGCGACGTCACGAACCGCCTGAAAGAACTCATTAAGTCGACGAAGTCTTCCTGAAGAAAGTGGTGAGGTTCATCACGGAGGAATATCTTGATATTGATGAAGTATGTTTGTATGGTCATCTTTTCATATTAGTTTCCGATTCCACTGAAGGAACAAAACCATGAGATTTATCAGGCAATTATCCAGCGGCCAATGGTTTGATCTCAATACGGTCTTCTTGTTGATGATCAGTGGGCTATTTTTGTTTCATACACCACTGGCCTTATGCTTTCATCTGGGCGGAGAGGTTGGGGTCAAGTCTCTTAGTATGGATCTGGCCGGTGGAGACGGAATAACCTCTGTTATATCAAGTGCCGTAGAAACCTGTACCGATATTGCCCTGTCACTGGGACACAACGTATTACCCAACCTCGAAGCAATATCGTTTTTACGCTGGCTTGGGCAATCCGTTCTCGCGATGATCAGCGTCATATTTCTTTCGTTTGTTACCGGCAGTTCTTTCTTCAGAATATTTTCCAGCTCGTTTTACCCCGCACCATCTACTTCCGTTTCTCCTCATCTGAGTGAAATAAGAAGCACCGTCCTTTTACTATAGAACCTCTCTTCTAACTTCTTTTCCCTTTTTATAAACCAGAATTCCATCTCTACAGGAGGATTACCCATGTTTTATCAAAATGTGTACCTCAGGAACGTAAGTGCCCTTGTTATCTGTCTTCTATTGACAATTGCTGTGTCACCGGCTCAGGCACAGGAATCCAACGAACAAACGTTGTCACTGGATGACATTTATCAACTCGTTCGGAACCAGAGTCCGGCCGTGCAGGCCAGCAAAAAATCAATGAATGCAAAAAAGGGAGCTGTCGAACAGGCCAGTCTTCGCCCCAATCCGAAACTGAAAGCAGAGGCCGAAAACTTTGGTGGAAACGATCAATTTCGCGGCGATCAGTCCCTGGAACACAAGTACGTATTAAGCTACATGTTCGAGACCTGGGACAAGCGTGAGCGTCGCACTGATGTCGCCCGGGACGGTTTGAAAATCGCCCGATGGAAACATCGGGCAACGTTGCTGGACGAATTGACCCGGGCCCGCAAAGCCTACTACAACGTGCTTGCCGCCCAAGAGCGTCTTGAACTTCGGCGAGAGCTTGTAAGTTTGGCCGAGGACGGCCTCGAGACGGTGAAACAGCAGGTGGAAGCCGGGAAAGTATCAACACTGGAACAAACCAAAGCCAGGGTTGAACGGTCAAAAGCGTCTATTGCCCTTGATCGATCACAGCGAAAACTCGCGTCCGCCAGACAAAAACTGGCATCCATCTGGGGTGAGGATGACCTCGGGGGTAAGCGCGTCACGGGTTCGCTTGAGGCGCCGGGCGATCAGTCGAGTGACGTGGATCTCGATCAGAATCCGATCCTAAGAGCCATGCAACAGCGAATCGATCAGTTGAAATCAAGTGTTGAATTAGCCCAGGCCCGGTCCGTTCCCAACGTGTCCGTGGGGGGCGGTTACAAGTCCAAGCGGACGGCGGATAATCCCGAAGGGTCCTTCATCGTCAACATCAATGTTCCACTTCCTTTGTTCGATCGCAACCAGGGTCGGATCAAGCAGACGAAACAGCAAATGAAGGAAGCCAAAAAACAGTATGATTCGATGCAATCGAAACTTAAAGCACGTCTCTCCGACGCCCGCGAAACACTGAAAGCCAACCGTGAGGAAGTCAACGGGTTACGGGAGGACGTCATTCCGGGGGCTCAGGAAGCTTACGAAGCCAGCACCGAGGGGTTTCGAGCGGGAAAGTTCGATTACCTCGATGTCCTCGATGCTCAGCGGACGCTGTTCGAAAATCGCATTCAGTTGATCCGGTCGCTGAAGAATTACTACCAGACGCAAGCCGAGATGGAACGTTTAACAGCCAACGTGGAATTTTACCAATCATTGAATTTCTCTTGGAGTGATCGCAATGAGTAAATCAACAAAGTCATTCTTAACCGGTACGGTTATTGTTCTGTTGGCCGTCGGATTCTTTGGCTACGAATACATTGGACCGATGGTGTTTGGTCTTGAGCACGAAGCTCAGGCCCAGGAAGAAAACACCAGTAATCAACCGACGTCGTCCAAACACACCATGTCTTCTTCGGATGCGTCGAAGGATCACGGAAAGAAAGAAACATCGACCGAAGGCCATTCCGCGGAGCAACAACAGGGCCATCGTGAAATACACCTGTCGTCCGAACAGCTGAAACCCCTTTCAATCCAGGTCAACGAAGCCGAAGCCGGGAATGCTCGTTCGAGCATCACTCGACCGGCCACGATCAAGTTCAATTCGAATCGGATTGCACAGGTGGGTCCCAGGGTGTCGGCCAAGGTCGAAAAGGTGCTGGTGAATCTTGGAGACACAGTCAAAAAAGGCCAGCCGATAGCTCTTCTTAGCAGTGTGGAACTGGGGAAAGCCCGAGCCCAATACATTACCGCCCAGGCGCGGCTGGAGACGGAACAAGCGGCCTACAAGCGTGAGCAATCACTGTACGAGAAGGATATCTCGTCCGAGGCCGCGATGCTTGAAGCAAAAGCAAAATTTAAGGAGGCCCAGGCCAATCTTCGCGCCGCTCGTGAAAAACTGCGCCTGTACGGGGTAAACGAAGACAATTTCGAAGGGATTGGAGAAACGAACCAGAAACCCCTGTCCTATTTCTACGTGTCGTCCCCGGTTTCGGGCGTACTTCAGAAACGGGACGTCGTGCCCGGACAGACCGTGGGGACCAACGAAACTCCCTTTCACGTGGTAAATACCAACACCGTCTGGGCTATGATCGACGCTTACGAACGTGACATTGACTATCTAAGGCCGGGACAGAACGTGACTCTTCGAGCACGGAGTATCGGGGGACAGACGTTCACGGGGACGATCGACTGGGTAAGCGATGAGCTGGATCAACAAACCCGAACCCTGCCTGTGCGGGCGACCGTTCGAAATAAGGGCAAGTTGTTGAAAAGCGGGATGTACGTCCAGACAACCATCGAAACGAGCCAGGCAAAGAAAAACGCACTCGTCCCGGTTGATGCGGTGCAGACCATCGATGGAAAATCGATGATTTTCGTGCCGGGTAAAAAGGAAGGCCAATTTCGTGCCGTTCCTGTTAAGACCGGTGACGAGGGGAATGAGACGCTCGAAATCATCTCCGGGATTCGCCCCGGCGATCGGATTGTTACCGGCGGTGCGTTTGACCTGAAATCAATTTTAACCTCGAAATCCCGCAGTGCTTCCCATTGACATTGACTTTCAATACAGGACAGAAAACGGAGGACGTAACCCATGATTAACAAGCTTGTTGACCTCGCTTTGGACAATCGTTTGATGGCCATTGTCTTAATTATCGCGCTGGTTGGATTTGGAATCTGGAGTTTCCAGACGGTGCCGATTAATGCTTTTCCCGATGTGACACCTCCCATGGCCCAGGTGTTTACCACCAGCCCCGGACTGTCCCCGGTCGACGTCGAAAAGCAGATTAGTTATCCGATCGAAGTGGCCATGTACGGTATTCCTAACCTGAAACGAGTCCAGAGTACGTCTATCTTCGGTCTGTCCCGGGTAAGCGTGTATTTCGAGGAAGGAACCGACGTGATGTATGGTCGCCGGCTCGTGTTGGAAAGGTTGTCCCAGGCCAAGCAGGCTATACCGAAGGGACTGGGATCGCCAAAGATGGGGCCGATGACGACGGGGCTCGGACGTATTTTCATGTATCGAGTCAAGAACAAGGAAGGATACGATCACTCGCTGGAAGCCCTGCGCACGGCACAGGATTGGATTGTTAAACCTCAACTTCGCACCATTAAAGGAATCACGGGTGTACTTTCAATTGGTGGGGATGTTCGCCAGTTCCAGGTTCAAATTGATAACCAGGAACTGCTGGCCCGGGATCTCTCCGTGGCAGACGTTCGATCCACGATCCAGAACAACAATCGGACCGTCGGGGGTTCCTTTATTGAACGCGGTGGCGAGGAATACATCGTTCGGGGTTACGGTTGGATCGATCCGGATAAGAAAGGGCTCAAGGATTTACGAAACACGATTGTCAAGCAACGGAATGGAACGGTCGTATACCTGGACGACGTGGCTGAGGTCACGTTTGGTCCGGAAATCAAGCGGGGCACATTGATCACCAATGAAAAAGAAGGCGTCGGTGGATTTGCCCTGAAACTGATCAACACCAATACCCAGACGGTCCTGAATCGTGTGGAGAAGCAGGTTGAAAAGATTAACAAGGCACTGCCCGAGGGAATGGAAGTCGCACCGTATTATTCCCAGGCCTCACTCATTGAGAAAGCAATCAGCACGGTCGAGGGCGCTTTGCTTGAAGGGGCCGTTCTCGTGCTTGTGTTCCTCTGGTTGTTTCTCGGCAACGTGCGCTCAACACTGATCGTGATTGCGACGCTTCCGATTTCCGCTCTCGTTGGTTTTATCGGCATGTATTTCATGGGGATGAGCGCCAACCTGATGAGTCTCGGGGGGCTGGCCATTGGAATTGGGATGATGGTCGACGGGGCCGTGGTTGTGATTGAAAACATCTTTCGGCACCTTGAGGAACGAGAGGGCGAAGACGTCTCCATGCTACGACTCGTCAGGGAAGCCACGCACGAAGTCGCGAGGCCGGTTGTATTCGCCATTTCCATTATCATCATCGTTTTTCTTCCCCTGTTCACCCTGCAGGGAACCGAAGGCAAGATGTTCTCCCCGATGGCGTTTACGATTTCGTTTGCGCTGGTTGGGGCCGTCATTCTTGCGCTGACAAAGGTTCCCGTGCTGTCGAGCCTGGTATTTTCAACCGACACCGAACATGATGAACCTCGACTGGTGACGTGGTCGAAGAACCTGTATGAACCGGTCATCAACAACGTGGTTAACTGGCCGGTGATGGTCATTTCCGTCGCCGTGATTCTTCTGCTCGGCAGTCTGGCGCTGTTTCCCTACCTCGGTAGCGAGTTCATCCCGACGCTGAGGGAGGGAACCTACCTTGTACGTTCGGTCCTTCCGCCCAGTGCCAACTTGAACAGCAGTGTGGAAAACGCTAAAAGGATCCAGGAAATTCTCGGGGACTATCCCGAGGTCGAGGGGACGTATTCGCGTGTCGGGCGTGCCGAGGTCGGCGGTGATCCCGAACCGGTGAACGTGGTCGCCACCATGGTAAAACTGAAACCGCTACCGGAGTGGGAAAGCGGACGAAGTTACGAGGAGTTACAGTCAACCATGGCCGAGGAACTGGAAAAGAAACTGCCCGGACTGGCCAATAACTTCTCCCAGCCCATCCGTCTTCGAACCAACGAGATGATGACGGGCATACGTGCCCAGGGCGTCGTCAGTATTTACGGCGAGGACCTCGACGTCCTGAAAGAAAAAGCCCAGTCCATTGAGGACATCGTGAAATCCGTGGACGGGGCGGTCGACGTGCGTGCCCAGCAACAGTCCGGGAAACCCCAGGTGAGTATACGACCCGATCGCCAGGAACTGGCGCGACTGGGCATTACGATCGACGAGTTTATGAACACGATCGAAACGGGCATCGGCGGATCAAAAGCGGGCAAGGTCTTCGAGGGCGTGCGTCGATTTGACATCTTCGTACGCCTGCAGAAAAATCAACGGGATCAGATTGAAACGCTCCGCCAGCTTCCGTTGAAAACAAAATCCGGTTCGGTCGTGCCGGTCAGCCAGGTCGCCGAGGTTGACAGCTTCATTGGACCCAAACGCATTTCAAGGAATCGGGCCAGCCGACGAACGTACGTCCAGTTTAATGTTCGAGGTCGAGATATGGGAGGCGTGGTCAAGGACATCCAGGACAAGATCGACGCCGAAGTCGACTTCCCCGCCGGGTACTTCGTCGAATACGGCGGGCAGTTCGAGGCCCAGCAACGGGCGATGAAACGTCTTTACATTGTTGTTCCCCTGACGATGGCGCTGATTTTCCTCATGCTGTTCTCGGCCTTTGGTAGTTTGCGGTACGCCACCCTTATTTTCCTGAATGTACCCTTCGCCGTCATCGGAGGAATTTTCGCACTCTGGGTTTCCGGTTTGTATCTGTCGGTGCCGGCTGCGGTAGGGTTTATTGCCGTATTTGGTGTGGCCGTGTTAAACGGGGTGGTTCTGGTCGACTACATCAATCAATTGCGTGACCGCGGGTATGACATGATGGAGGCCGTGGTGACGGGAGCGAAACATCGACTTCGTCCGGTTCTGATGACGGCAACCGTCGCCATCCTTGGTCTCGTGCCCCTGTTGTTGGCCAACGACATCGGCTCGAACGTCCAGCGTCCGCTGGCCGCTGTTGTTGTCGGGGGACTGGTGACGTCCACGATTCTGACTCTGGTCGTGCTGCCCAGCATTTACCGGTGGTTTGCGGTCGAAAAACAGCAGGTCGAAGTCTAAGCTGGACTCCTTTGAGCTGGCCCGGTCACCGGAGGGGATCTGGACCCAGCCCCTCCGGTGATTCATTTTCGCATTTCAGGTGATTGGACACTCATACTGTACATTGCTGACAATCGTTTATTTTTCACTGAGGAGATGATAATCGTGAAGTTTATCAAGGCGCTTGTTCGTCCGAATATGAAACCGTTTGTCGTGGACGCAATCGAAGAACTTCCCGATGCTCCGGGTCTTACGGTCAGTCCCGTGGAGGGCTGGGGGCATCCCACGGATGGAGGACCTCACCAACTTACACCACAGGTCAAAATGGAAATTGTGGTGGAAGACGAACGGGTGGACGAGGTTGTTGACACCATCGTGGAACATGGACAGACAGGGAGGCCCGGTGATGGAAAGATTTTTATATCGAATTTGGAGCGGGCCGTAAAAATTCGTACCGGCGAAGAGGGTCCTGAGATTGCATGACGGGGCAACCCACGTAATCAATGGTGAGAAGCTTCGTTGAACCGTTCTCCGGCGATGGCCACATGGTGTTCGGCGTGCATATCCGGGCTCTTGATCTATGGGCTGGGCTGGCAGTTTGCGGTATTGCGGGACGTTCACTTAACAGCAGGAGCCGGAGCCTCGATTCACTGGCTTGATCTTCGACTGTTGAAGCATGCCCTGGTTGTTGTCGTATTTGTTTTTATTTACCAGAACATACCGTGGGAAGGGTTTCTTTGGGCCTTCCTTATTTCAATTGGATTATGGTGGTTGGCCATCTGGACCAGTCCGGCCCCGGTTATTGGCTGGGG
>JBDGPI010000098.1:4240-7305 GCA_042219765.1 Salsurabacterium abyssinicum (SeqCode) | reverse complement strand
AATTCACGATGTTGATCGGCCCAGCCCATCAGTGTATCGAACTCACCGGTCAACTTTGGCTCTTCCATTTCCAGTTGTCCATCGTAGACTTTTCCACTGGTTCCGTCGAGTGTAACGTAATCGCCTTCTTTTACCGTGGTACCATCGACGACAAACTGCCTGGAGTCGTAATCAATATCAATTGCACCACACCCTGCTACACAGGGTTTACCCATGCCTCGGGCTACGACGGCGGCGTGGGACGTTCCTCCTCCGCGGGAGGTCAAAATACCTTCGGCCACGTTCATACCACCAATATCCTCGGGCGAGGTTTCACGTCGGACAAGGATAACCTTCTTCCCGTCTTCAACCCATTCCTCGGCTTCGTCGGCGTCAAATACAACCTGACCCACGGCTCCACCGGGACTGGCTCCCAGACCTTCGGCAACGGAGTGGTTGTTGTCCTTGGCGTCCTGAGTGATCTGTGGATGCAGAAGTTGATCCAGCCGACTGGCATCAACACGGTCAATGGCTTTCTTGCGTGTAATTAATCCTTCCTGGGCCATGTCATGTGCAATCTTTACCATGGCCTTGGCCGTTCGTTTTCCGGTTCGAGTTTGCAGGATGTAGAGATCGTCGTTCTGAACCGTAAACTCAATGTCCTGCATATCCTGGTAATGTTCCTCCAGCTTGGCAAACACGTCCTCGAGTTCATCGTAGGAGTGGGGCATTTCTTCTTCCAGCGTGGGAAGATCGACTCCGGTTTTTTCACGTTCGTATTCGTTAATGGGTTGGGGGGTTCGTACACCGGCCACGACGTCCTCCCCCTGCGAGTTAGGAAGGTACTCTCCAACGGCTTCCTTGGTACCGTCGGCGGGGTCACGAGTAAAGGCCACGGCGGAATCCTCACCCATGTTTCCGTATACCATTGTTTGAACGTTGACGGCGGTTCCGACGTCATGGGGGAGACCGTTTATCTCACGCCACTTAATGGCCCGTTCGTTGTTCCAGGATTCAAAAACGGCGGTAATCCCCCCCCAGAGCTGATCCTCGGGATCTTCGGGGAAGGCCTCACCGGTGCGTTGTTCGTATTCATCCTTGAATTGCTGGACCAGGTCTTCCCAGTCATCAGCAGTCAGTTCGGTATCGTTCTCTACACCCTGTTCGGCTTTCTTCTCGTCAATGAGGTTCTCGTAGACTTCTCCGTCAATTCCTTTAACAACGTTCCCGTACATTTGAACAAATCGTCGGTAACTGTCGTAAGCAAATCGACGGTCACCGGCCTGCTTTTCGAGTCCTTTCACGGTTTCATCGTTCAGGCCCAGGTTCAAAACCGTGTCCATCATTCCCGGCATACTTACAGGAGCACCCGAACGTACACTGAACAGCAGTGGATCCTGGGGATCTCCAAATTCCTTGTCCATCAAATCCTCAACTTTTCCCAGGTTTTCACGAACGGTTTCATGAAGTCCGTCCGGGTACTGCCGATCATTGTCGTAATATTCCCGGCAGACCTGTGTCGATATTGTAAATCCGGGCGGAACCGGTACGCCCAGTCCACTCATTTCATGGAGGTTCGATCCCTTCCCTCCAAGGATGTCCCCCATGTCGGTTCCACCCTCGGCCTCTCCCCCGCCAAAATAATACACGTATTTCACGTCTTGCTTCGTTGCCGTTGCCATAATGTTACCTCCGTCTGGTTGATATTCAGGTTAGAAGTAGCTCGTTAGAATATCTTTACGGTGCCAAATTTTCAAGGAGAAAGAAGTCATTTTACATTCCGAATCCGACAAATAAATACGTTCAAACACACGCATCCCGATTCAAAAAAAGCAGAGATCCCCACTTACATTTAATTCTGAATTAAAAAAACTGTACTAAAGGAAGGAGAGAAAAAAGGCAGCGGATGAAAAATAAATGAGGATTCCGACGATATCCTGAACGGTGGTCAGCAAGGGATTACTGGCCGTGGCGGGATCGGACCCCAGCTTCTGAACGAGCCAGGGAATAAAGAATCCGTTGGCACTGGCCGCAACAATAGCCAGAAACATTGCCACTCCCACGGCCAGGGAAAAGGAGAGTGCATACCCTGTCGGATCCTTGTGACGTAAAAAATACTGCCAGCACCAGGAAAACAGCCCAAGAAATAACCCAAAAAATATGCCAATCCCGATCCCGGTTCGATAGATCTCACCAAAAAACTGGTACCAGAAGCGCTCGAGGTCGACTTTATTCAGTACCATCGCCCTGACGTAGATCGTCGTCGATTGAGCCCCGACGTTCCCGCCCATGGCTGCTATCACGGGCATAAAAAACGCCAGCTCCACGTATTTATTCAGGTAACCTTCAAATAGACCAACCATGGAAGCGGTAACAAGCGTCCCGAAAAAGACCACTACTAACCACGGGATTTTTAACGCCAGGTTGGTCCAAAGATCAGCTTCGGTAATCTGAACGTTACGTTCGGTTTCAATATCTTGAAACGGACTTAAACCAGCTTGCTTATAAATATCCTCAGTGGTTTCTCGTTCTTTAATTCCAACGGCATCATCGACCGTAATGATTCCACGCATCCGATCCTGGTGGTCAACCACGGGAACGGAGAGTAATCCATAACGATCCATCACGTTGGCCGCAACTTCCTGGTCATCGCCCACCCGAACTTTAATTAAATCACGTTGTGCAATTTCACGAACAGGAGTCTCTGGATCCACCTGCAAGAGTCGCCTCATGGAGAGCGCACCGGAAAGACGGTTGTCTTCGTTCAACGTATAAATGTAGTAGATAATTTCGGCGTCTTCCGATTTCTCGCGAGCTTCCTCGATCGTTTCCTCCGCCGTGTAATCCTCGGGGACGGCCAGGTACTCGGTCGTCATGATCCCTCCGGCCGAATCCGACGGATAGGATACGAGGTCTATTAAAACTTTTCGGAAATCATCATCCCCGATTTCAGCAAGGAGTTCCTCTTGACGTTCCTTGGTCATCGTCAGGAAAATATCGGCGGCGTCGTCCGGGTTTATTTCCTCGAGGAACCGTACGGCTTCGGCATTACTCGATTGATTGATTAGATAGGTTGCCAGTCCGGG
>JBDGPI010000098.1:0-4230 GCA_042219765.1 Salsurabacterium abyssinicum (SeqCode) | reverse complement strand
AGATTTCACGGAGAATCTGTAACTGTTTTTCCTGAGACATGGAGAGAAAGAGTTCACTGGCGGTATCGCGCTCGATTACTTCGAAAACGGCGGCAAGATCGGAAGGGTGACTGATTTCAAATAAATTACGTAAACCGGTTTCATTCCCCTGGTTAAGGTGTTCTTCAAGTTTTTTCTTAATAGACTTTACTCGTTGTTGCATGAGTCCGATTCCGCCACGGATTCGACCTCGTGTACCTGACTGAAGTCCGCCACTCGTTCCAAATCCTCTCGCATACTGGCTAACATACCGAGGCGATTGGATCGCAAGGTTTGATCCTCGGCCATAACCATAACCCGATCAAAAAACTCGTCCACGGTAGCTTTTAGATCAGCCCAGCTTCTAACGTATGTAGCCAGTGATTCAACGTATTCGTCGGTCGTGTGTGCACTCGTAAAAAATTCCGTATCCACGGAATCCATCATTTCACAGTATTCTTTCCAAAGCCGGGCCTCCACGTCCTTTTCAAAAAGGTCTTCCGATGGTGCGGAGGGATTTTGATCGCTACTTATATTGCAGATACGCTGAGCAGCGGTGTACGCGTTCTGGAAATCGGGTTCACTTAGGTGATTCTGAATCCACTCAATGTGTAACCGGGCGACGGCTGGACGATGGTAACACGTTTCAAGAACCGCATTCACTACGTCATCGTGAAACTCATCCAGGTCCTCCCGATACCACTGGAACTGTCGGGCCCGGATAAATTCCAGCAGTTCCTTGATATCTTCGTCTTTTACTTTTACATCGTATTCTTCGTAGAGGGAACGGGAACGATCGATAAGATCTTTCAGGTCAATTGTGATCGGCCCCTCTTCAATCGACTCAATCAATCGAATGATTCCCAGCACGTCACGGCGCAAACCATACGGATCGGACGATCCCGTTACACGGTGTCCCATCCCAAAAAATCCCACCAGCGTATCGACACGGTCAATAATCCCTAAACAGGCGGAGGGAAAATTGTTCGGACAATTGTCATCACGTCCCTCCGGCTTGTAATGATTTTCTATCACCCGGGCCGTCGACACGTCCCAGCCCGCCGTTTCACTCGCGTAGATACGTCCCATGGTTCCCTGAAGTTTGGGAAACTCCTCCACCATTTCGGTCACGTGGTCGTTTTTACAATGGCGGGCCACCTGCTCGAGATCCACGTCATCGGCATCCAATGATGACTGCCGACAAAGGCTGGCCAGGCGTTCAGACTTGTCGTATAAGTGTCCGAGTTCCTCCTGAAAAACAACCCCCTTAAGGTGTTCGCGGTATTCCTCGTACGGAGTCTCGAGATCCTTTTCGTAGAAAAACACGGCGTCATTCAGCCTTGCACGTAACACGCGTTCATTCCCACGGCGTACCACCTCAAGGTCCTTCTCACCACCGTTTCTCACACCAATAAAATACGGCTTAAGATTATCGTTTTCATCGGTCACGGGTATGTATTTCTGGTGGGAGATCATCGATTCCTTAAGGACTTCATCCGGTAAACCCAGGAACTTTTCGTCAAACTTACCGAGAAACGGGGTGGGATACTCAACGAGGTGGGTTACTTCGTCGAGGAGATAGCCGGGTAAGTAGGGTTCTCCGCCCGGGGAATCGTAGGGACCTGAATCGTGGTATTGATTGATGGAATTAACACGAAAATTTTCATGTTCGGTAAACCGCAATCCCCGGGAATCCGCTGAGGCGGTCACCGGACCAATATCTATCTTTACGGAATTATTATCCAGCAGTACACACGCCCAGCGTATGGGACGAATGAACTGTGTTCCTGAATCTTCCCAGCGCATGGACTTGGGCCAATCCATACCGAGAATTAGTGTTTCTAAGTCCTCACGCAAACAATCTTCAAGGGGTTGACCCTCGTGATGAATCTCCGCCACGACGTATTGACCACCATCGAGCTCAGTAACTTCCACGTCGTCGGGAACAAGCCCATGTTGACTACAAAAACCCTCCAGGGCCTGTGTGGGTTCACCGTCATCAAACGCCACGTGCTCGGGAGGACCTTTCACGGTTTCCGTGCGATCATTTTGTTTGTCCGGAAGTTCACCATGAATAACGAGACGACGAGGTGTTCCGTGTACTTCAAACTCGACTGAAGAAGCCTCCGATCGACCGTTTTTAACAAAATGCCGTCGCTCAAGCCAGTTCCGGAACCGTTCCCGTAACCGGTCCAGGGCTTCCGGCATCATACGGGCCGGGATTTCTTCGGTACCTACTTCAATTAATACATCTGTCACAATGAATCACCGTTCTTTTCCCCGGAGCCGTTTCCCGCCTCATTTTCACCGTATTGTTCAGGGTACCGTGTTCTTAAATAGGCCTCCGCTACGGCATTGGCACTTCCCCGGACACGACCCACGAAATTAGTACGTTCAGCGACACTCAACACTCCCCGTGCCTCCATGCTATTGAAAAGATGGGATAATTTCATGACGTAGTCGTAAGCTGGTATCACAAGATCGTCCTCTAAACAGCGTTCGACTTCCTGTTCGGCTTCGCCAAACTGTTCTCGCAGGTATTCGGGGCGAGCGGTTTCAAAAAAGTAAGCCGAATACTCCCGCTCGGATTCGTGATGGATGTCACCGTACGTTTCACGCTCGTTCCACTGGATATCGAACACGTTGTCGACGTCCTGTAAATACATGGCAATTCGTTCCAAGCCATAAGTCAACTCCACGCAGACCGGGTCCAGGTCTTGACCGCCAACCTGTTGAAAATAGGTAAACTGGGTAATTTCCATACCATCCAACCAGATTTCCCAGCCAAGTCCCCAGGCCCCAAGGGTGGGCGACTCCCAGTCATCTTCAACAAATCGGATGTCGTGGGAACCTGGATCAATTCCCAGGTCCAGTAGTGACCGTAAGTACAAATCCTGGACCTCATCGGGCGCTGGCTTAAGAATCACCTGGTACTGGTAGTAATATCCGAGGCGATTGGGGTTTTCGCCGTACCGACCATCCGCCGGCCTACGACAGGGTTCAACGTATGCCACGTCGTAGGGATCCGGTCCGAGTGACTTTAAAAAAGTGTGCGGATTAAACGTACCGGCTCCCACTTCGATATCCGTAGGTTGGGCCAGTGTACAGCCATAATCCGCCCAGTACTCGTGTAATGAGGTCTGAATTTCGTTAAATAACATCTCTAAGCCTCAACATTGAAAGTTTGCGCAAGTATCACCCAAACACAGGTCACTATAATGTCATCATCATTTACCTGGCCTGAGACAATTCATTTAATCCACTCAAAAACCCAATCCTTTAAGCAAGCGAGACATTATTAACTTGCTTGAAAATCCAACCAAAGAACCAGATGAACGACAACCAGATTATGCTCTCGAAATTCCGGGTGGATGTCCAACTACTTTTTTACAAGATGCCCTTTGGCCATTATCAACCGGTGAGTTACCAGTGCTCCGTGGATAACCACAACTAAGTACAGGCATCGAAGAATCTTAATGGGGAGCATTTCATAAATGTCCATCCCGTAATAAAACATAACCCCTTCCAACCAGAGTCCATTGAACTCAAGAAAAACGAATATCCCAACTGGAATAGTCCAAAGAATGGACCACAAAGTGTTATCACTCCACCCAATAATAACCAGTCTGTCCCCATGATCTTTTAAAACAAACCACAGCAAAAAACCATAGAGAACCCATCCAATAACTGCCCAGAAAAAAACTCCCATGATGGGAATGGTAATAGAATCCCCCTGGGGAGGATAGGCTCCACGACTTTGTTGTAATACAAAGTGCAGGGACTCTCCAAAGGGAAACAACAAAGCCACACAGGAAAGATACACGACTAAAATCCACTTGTTTTTGGGGATATGGATAATGATTTCCCAGGGACGTAGGTTGGTATAGCGTGAGGCAACGAAGTGAATCAACCACGTCGCTGAACCGATCAGGATCAATCCAATCATGATTCCGAGAAACACCCGGGTCAGCTGATTGTCCATGACGTGGGCACCGATCGGCCTGCTGGTTTTACTGTAGCGGTGGAGATTAGCCAGCCGTAATTCTCCCCTCTGTACATCAAATTCAAGGGAATAACGTACCTCGTGGTGACGAACCGGGTATGATTTAAATCGATCCCTGTCTCGAAACGTAAATTTCCAATCAAACGAGTAATTTTGGTGAAACATCCCGGTTACGGGATTCCCGGCCGAGGATCCCACGAGACTGATCT
>JBDGPI010000097.1:22368-25541 GCA_042219765.1 Salsurabacterium abyssinicum (SeqCode) | reverse complement strand
GGCCCGGTTGTGTTCGGTTGCGTGGAAGTAGTGGTTAATACCTTCCCCGTGATGGATGGCCGCGGGTTGGATGGTGGCCAGGTCCTCCGCAAGCTGTTTGATTTTTTCCTTGTCGCCGTGGGAAATCTCGGCCACGGTATCCAGGTCGTAATCACGCAGGTGAATCTTGTACCCGTCAAAAATCGTCATGACCTCAACGGACTCGCCGTCCGTTGTTTCCACCGTGCCCTCCCAGCTCAGGGCGGGATCGATTCCGTCCTTCGTAAGCTGTTCCCCGACGTGTTCACGGGTTATTGGTTCCAGGGAACCGGATTTCTTGTCGTACACCATGAAATCGCCGACCTTTTCACGCTGTTCCTTTGTAAGACCGTGGCGTTCCATGCTGGGACCGCCTTCCAGGCTCGGTGGCTCATATCCATCTATCACCTCGGAAGGCTGTAGACGTTCCAGGTTGTCCTTGCGCATGAGCAAAGGGAAATCCGTGTATTTCTTGACAAACTCGGCGTCGTACAGGTTGTTGTCGATCATGTGTTTGGCAATGTAGAGAAAAATGGACGTATCGGAGAGCCCGGCACGAACTCCGATCCAATAGTCCGCTTTCGTGGCGGGAGCGTTGTACTCCGGGGCAATCGATACAATTTTTCCTCCACGTTCCATCATCTCGATGAACCAGTGTGATTCGGGCATTTTGTTTTCCACAAGGTTTTTTCCGACCTGGACGTGAAGCTTCGTTTCTCGTAAATCGTTAAAATCACAGTCCGAGGTCTGCAAACCGTGCACGAAAGGATGGCCCGGTGCCTGGTCACCTCGCCACGTGTACTCCGTCCACTCCCGGATTCCCTGGGCATCGTCCGGGTCGACGTCACGCACGTGATGATCCAGCAGTCCCATTAAGTTCCCCATCCGAAATAATCCAAACTTCCCCACAATACCGTGAATGGGCAAGTTCGATCCCATTTTCATTGTTCGTGTTCCGGCCCCGTTCCAGTTCTTAAACATCGATTCGTTGTAGCCGTCTTTCTCCAACCGTCGTCTCCCCTCGTCACCACTATACGTCTCGGCGATCGCCTTCAATCCGCGGGCTGCGTAATCGGAAATTTCGTCCCAGGACAGCCGAACGTATTCGTCGTTACCCCTGTCGTCAAACTTGTATTTCGAACGTAATTCAGGATTGTCGGACAGGGAAGGAAACCCGTCATCGGCCCACTGTTTCCATCCCTTCCGTACCACGGGTCCCTTCAACCGGTGCGGACCGTAAACACGGCGATGAAACGTGTACCCTTTTGGACACATCCGTGGATTCCAGTGAGCCGAGGACTTATTCCCGTAGAGGTCCCCGTAATCCTGAACGTCGTAATTCTGCTCGGAGCGAACCATAACTCCGTTTCGCATGTATGATTTTACGCGACACATGTGAGTGTCGTTGGGGGCACAGACCCATTCAAAGGAACGGTCGTAAGCGTACTGATCCCGGTAAACCTGCTCCCAATCCCGGTTGGGATACTGGGCCAGGGGGTTGTCGATATTTTGTGCGGGATCGAAAGACCACATCCCAAACGGAGTCGCCAGGCTTAAGTACGTACCGGCACCGGCCACTCCCATTCCCTTTAAAAAATCACGTCGCGTTACGGTAGACGCATCATCGTTAGATTCCGACATCGGGGTCTCCTCCTATTTGTCCGTTTTCCGTGTTACCTGTTTTGTGGAACTCTTTTACAGTTTTAAAGAAATCCATGAGGTTATGTCCTTTTGACCGTTCCGGTCGTTTTGCTCCCCGTCCCAGACGGCGAACGCCGCCTTGTGGGTTTCCCCCGGTTCGAACTGTACCACCCGGGTTTGGGTCTTGAGTGGCCGGGTAATCACGACCTGCCACTGACCGTCCTGGTAATGGCCGTCACCGTCCACTCGCATTTTTTTCTTCTTGAGAGCCGTTAACGATCCCAGCCCTTCCGCCCGGTACGACCGAACCGGTCGATCGAGAGTCTGTTTCGCCAGCGGGTTGTTGACCGCCCAGGCGGTCTGATACTTGCGAGGCTGGTTCGAAGTATGTTGGTGTCCCTTTTCGTACTTGGCGCTGGTACCGGGCTTGTAATCCTCCTTGTTTTTGTAGTAGGTGATATCCATGTAAGGATACTTATCCTCCATGTCGACCGTCGTTCCACCGCGGTCCACGGCGAACTGATCCATGGCCCGCCAGTGCCAGATATGGGCTACGCCCCCTTCCATATTTTGATCCCCCATCCCAATAAACGGAACCGCCCCTTTTACGTCGGGAAACATCACGGCCGTTCCATCGGTGAACTCCGTTTGACCGATCGGTTTTACGTTGGCGGTCGGATCGTTCCAGCTCAACCGGAGGGCTAACCGGTTCCCGTTGTGTAAGGCCCGCACTTCCACGGAATCAAAGGGAGTCCGATCCGTTAGCCAGAGTGAATAAAGTGATTTTCGGGTTCGGTTGGAAGTTTCCCACACGGGGGACGCGGGGTCTTTCAGGGATTTTTGGGACACGTCGACACGTTTAGCCAGAAGCGTTCCTTTCGTTTCCCCGGACACAGCCGGCCCCGTGTCCTCACGCAGGGACCGTACGTAGGCAATCATGGCCCAGCGCTGTTCGGGAGTACTCAATACCTGTTTAAAGGGGGGCATTCCCGTTCCGTTAATACCGGTTACAATCCGCCAGTATAAATCCTTAATCTCTCCTCCGGCCTTGTATTGCCCCTGGGTTAAATCACGGGGAGGTAACGGTTCCCCCCAGTGATCCTTCTGGGTACTGGCCGCCGGACCGTTGCCCTTCCCGTTCTTACCGTGACAGGTCGCACATAACTTCCCGTATAATTTTTTGCCCTTCTTTACACGGGATTCTGCCATTAAATCCTCGGGAGGTTCGGGAACGTTTACCGGCTCGGGGACGTCCTGTTTTTTAAATTTATCGGAAAACGTTTTAACGTAATCACTTACGTTTTGAATTTGTTTATCGGACAGCGAATTATCGAAGCCGGGCATCCCTCCGGGACTTAACCCTTCCCGTACCACTCGCTCGATGTCCTTATCGGTAGGAAGTTTTCCATTCGGTGTGGACGTAAATTTGTATATCCCCGAGGTGAAATCCCGGGGCTTGGGAAACAGGTACTCGGCCGCCGGGCCGTTCCCCTTCCCCTTCATACCGTGACATC
>JBDGPI010000097.1:14160-22358 GCA_042219765.1 Salsurabacterium abyssinicum (SeqCode) | reverse complement strand
CCCGCACAATTGCGTTGATAAATTCGTTTCCCCGTGACCGGTTGAGCCACGTGATCCGATCCCGGCCAGTAATTATAAATGCCAACTCCGACGATAGCCGCAATGACGGACACGGTTACCAGTACTCCAAGCAACCTTGTTTTCTTCACGACAACCGCTCCTCCCTTTTTTTGATTTACTAACAGTATAATCTCCTGAAAAACAGAATAGGTATGACCTAACTCATATGCTCACACGAATGGCGGGAGAAACTCTTTACAACCGTAATTAGCCGGACATTGATTACACTTATTCGGATGTTTTCGGTTTCATTTACTTATACGGGTCTTGAAAACCGGACCCCATTTCCCGATACATATAGTAAAGACGGACGGGGAAAGCTGCTGTAACGATCTCTAAAAGAGGAGGTGTTTTCCGTGAAACTATCCATTAAAGGACTTGCGATAACGAGTGCCGTTCTCTGGGGAGGCTCTATCCTCGTGGTTGGGATTTTAAACATCGTGGTCCCCGGCTACGGCACTGCCTTCCTGGAACTCTGTGACTCAATTTACCCCGGTTACGACCTGGAGTCCACCGTACTGTCGGTGATTATCGGTACCGGTTATGGACTGATTGACGGGGCGATTTGCGGAGGTTTATTCGGCTGGATTTACAACCTCGTTTCAGCCAATTAATCCCCGGCATTACGATGGATCTCCACGCTGAGGGATTCCCCGGGATCCACGTCGTTTAAACTCCGAACAAAACCCTCCAGGACTTCGGTGAGAGCTGAGCTTGGAAACTTTTTCAGGGGAACTTGTTTGCCGTCAACGTATAACTCACATTTACCGTTCGTTTGTTTGTTGATACCGGACAGCTCGATTACTCGGTCGGCGATAGTTCCAACGGATTCGGATGAATAAGTTTGGCCAAGGTGATCTTCCCACCCGTCCTCAGTCGCTTTAAACCCCGGGAAATCCCTGGACTTGAATCCTTCTAACAAAACGATGTCCGGGGCGGGAGCCATTTTTCGTATTATGCCTTGAACGTCCAGGGGGCGATCGTGTTTCTGATACAGGCCGTGTCGACCCGGTGACAGAATCGATACAGCGTCCGCACCGGCCTCCGCGTGTCGTGCGGTGTCCGTACCGTGCTTATCCCACTCCCACCGCTCATGCGGATCGTGTTTTAACACCCCAACCTGGTATCCGCGATCCTTGAGTTCTCGCACCACGTCACAAACAAGACCGGTCTTTCCCGAGTCGGAATGTCCGGAAAACTTAATAAATGGTGGTGTCACTGGGATCCCATCCTTTATTTTCATTAAGCTTTTGCAATTTTCTTCTTTCCATCTATATTTCTACAATCAACGATAAGTACATGCAACATACAGCTATCAGCACTCGGCTTTCAGCGGTCAGCTTGAAGTGAGAAACGGCTCTACACGAGTTTTTCCTGGTATTTTTGCTGTTGTATTTTGCTGATCACTGACGGCTGAAGGCTGAATTCTAAACAATATTATATTCTCCGATCCGGGAGCAATCCCGTCTCCGAAAAAAATGTCGATGAAGAAGACCGCGTTCGATGTTTACCGGTTCCAACAGGAGCAATGAACTCTTTGATGGAAATTTCTATTGCAACTAACTGTTGTAACCGATCGAACGTCGTTCATTGAATACCCTTTACCCGAACGTCCAGGTCGCTTTCTGGGTGTCGTAATGACTGTGCTCGAAGCCTCGCTTCTTTCAAAAAAAGGCTGGGCAAGAATTATGACATCAACTACGGTCTCCTAACCGAAAAAATGTACAAAAGTATAGTCCCCTAATGCATGATTTTTGCTAAATTCAGACACTAAGGAACTCCACGAGACAGCCGCCAGCAGTCAGCAATCGGTATTTAGTTTTTAGTGATTTTGCCGTTACCCATCACCTGAAGGCTTAAATTTTGCGTTGAATCAAGCTCCTATCGATTCCCCCACGTTCACGTCCGACAAAAACTCCGGAATGTTACGCTCCCGTTCCGTGAGATAACAGGCCGGATCGGGACCCCAGAGATGATCCGTGGCATCGGCACGCACTCGCATCCCTCCACCACAGATCGACTGCAGACTACATTCACCACACTTCCCCTCCAGGTATTGAAGGCGATCGCGAAGCTTCATGAGAAATTCATTGTCGGTATCCGTCCAGATTTCCGAAAAAGGACGGTTTTTTACGTTCCCGAGGGTCCGATCCATCCAAAACTGGTTCGGGTGGACGCGACCGTAAAAATCAATGGCCCCTACACCTACACCGGAGGAATTTAGGCCTCCACCGTTCCACTCGAGGTGGCGCAGTACTTTTTCGGCACGTGCACGATCCTCCTGGTAGAGATACTTGTACAGAAACGCGTTATCAACCGGGTTAGCTACGGTTAACACGTCCAGGTCCCGACCACTTTGATTGATCTTCCGTGTGCGGTCAAAAATAGTTACCATCATATTTCGTGCCTGGTGATCGGAGAGGTCTGCTTTCCGGATATCCTTTCCCCGACCGGAATAAGAAAGATGATAAAAACAGGCCCGTTGTATGTCTTCCTCCACAATTAAGTCAAAAACCTCATCGATCTGATCAATGTTATGATCCGTTATCGTCATTCGAAGTCCAACTTTCTGACTAACCTCACGACAGCGACGAATTCCTTCCAGGGCCCGTTCAAAAGCTTTTTCCATTCCACGGAACCGATCGTTCGTTTCACCTATGCCATCTATACTAATTCCCACGTACTGCAAACCGCTCTCTTTTAATCGTAACGCCGTCTCTTCATCAACCAACGTCCCGTTTGTCGACAGCGTCGTCCGCAGTCCAAGATTCTCCGCGTGCTCCAGGATGTCGAAAAAATCCGGGTGTATGAGAGGCTCCCCCCCGGAAAACAAAACCGCCGGGACGTCAAACTCGGCCAGGTCCTCCAGTACCTTCTTGATCGTCGGTGTGTTCAATTGCCCGGGGAATCGTTTCCGGCGTGACCCGGCGTAACAATGTACGCACTCCAGGTTACAATCACGAATTAAGTTGAAGACCACCACGGGCCGACGAGTGGAACCATCTTCAGGTACACGGTGTTCCGAGGAACCGTTTTCCTTTCCGTAACGGATTGCGTCACCGTTCCCGACTGCAAAGCAACGAAGTCACATCCAGCATCCAAAACACCTCAAGGTAATCCCGAAATCAGATCACAACCTGCAAGCAAACATCGGCCCATTCACGAACTCCTGACTGGGCAACACCACCGTCCGTCTTCTACCTACCGTCAAATTTCCCTCTTACATTTTCCGATTACATCAATTGAATTCCATATTAGTTCCGCTTGCCGATGAGCGGTATTTTGTGCCGTCAAGACCGTGTGGCCTTAGAGATAAAGAGATAACTCCGGGCTCGGGAGCCGACACGATACCCGCTGAAAATGAGTACATTGAATAACTCATTACTTTCCATGATGGGGATTAACCTCCCCCTCAAACGGCCCGGTTTCGTTCGGGAACGTACTGACAGCGCGGATCCGTCCCGAGTGGATTTCCCGTCTCAAACAATGCATTCGCACGGGAGCCTCCACACTGCCTCTTGTATCCACAACGTCCACATTTCCCAACCAGCTCACGGTTCCGTATTTTCTTGAAAAGCTCATGGTTTCTGTACACGTCCAGCAGGGATTGTTCCCGTACGTTTCCGCAAACTGTATCCCCGGATTCACTAAATCCACTGGGATAAATTCCACCACGGTGAGAAATAAATACAATCCCGTCACCGTCAATAATACCGGGTTTTTCGCGCCCCTCCGCATTCTGTACTTTCCACCGGTTGTAATGGGGAGCATTGGTTGTCTTTGTTTTAATCCCCGTGGATTCCCCCCACTCGTAAAGGTACTCAAATACGTCCTCGGTTTGTTCGGGCCCAACGTTGCCCAACTCACTGCCCCACCCCGTTCGGACAATAAAGAACAGTGCCCACCGGAACACGTCGTAATCGGAAACGAGATCCCCGGTATCTTTCAGCCGGGGTAGGGTTTCCGCACAAACCGTGGTGTTAATCTGTACTGGAAGGTCCAGGTGCTCCGCGGCCTCCAGACCCCGCATGGTATGATCGAACGAACCCGGTTCTCCGCGAAAATCATCATGAACCTCCTGATTCGGACCGTCCAGGCTCAACGCCAGCATCATCAGTCCGTTTTCCTGCAGTTCTTCTAATCGATCCCGAGTTAGCAACGGTGTTGTACTCGGGGTGAGTGCCGGTTTGAGACCGGCACGGTCACATGCTTTTACGAGATCCGGCAGGTCGGGGCGACGGAACGGATCTCCCCCGGTAAACACCACGACACAGCTCGTTTCTTCCCCCAATCGTTGTAGACATTCCCGAATTTGTTCGGTCGATAACTCACCGGGCTGACGATCCGGAATCGCTTCCGCTCGGCAATGCTTGCACGTTAAATCACAGGCTCTCGTTAGCTCCCAGAATACAAGTGCCGGGGAATCGTTCCATGCAGACCGCGTTTGGGCCGGATCCATATTCAAACCTCCTTACTGGTCTTAGGGTTCAGGGTACTACCTACTGGGGGAAATCCTGTATGATTCAGATCATATCCATGCATAGAACGGAACTCAGATTTTCTTTTATGACCTGCTCATTTTTATCAGACTGAATAAACTGGATCATTTTTGGGTTTTATGAACCTTTACACCATTACCATTAAATCCCGTACTTCCAGTACATCCTGTCCGGTGATGTGTATCAGGCATAAGTTGCAAGTTTTCGACACAAACTTTGTCTTGGTGCTCTTCGTGTTTTTAAACATAAAGAAGTTTACAACTGTTAATCCTCAGTTTTCAGCGATCAACCTGAAACAAATAACGGCGAAGGACGGGCTTTCCCCCTTTGTTTTTGCTGTTGCATCAATCTTTTTTGCGAGAAAAAGATTGGGTCAAAAAACCTGTGTTTATTAGCACTCCGTATTCAGCTATCAGCCTTCAGCTGTTGGCTTTTTTGCTTTTTGGCTTTTAGCTTAAAGCCAATAGCCAGTGGCTAACAACAAACAACCAAATACTACAGGTTTCTTTTGCTTAGCGCCTTTTGGTGCCCGGGAAGCGACTCTCTTCTCGTAAAAGAAAAGTCAGTGTATCAAGCTAAATGCTGAATGGCCGACGGCTGAACGTTAACCACCTCCCCTTTGTTCTCCAGTTTTAAACCCACTTTGTGACAACACTACGAAGCCATTCTATCAACCGATTCTCCTCCCCGGTGATAAATGAAGTCCTTTTAAGTCCCGAATACAGTAAGTCCTTACAAACGTGTGAACCGGCGTTATAATATAGATAGTTGTCTATATTTCTATAGGAGGGTCATTTTATGCAACCGACGAAAGACGTGTTTTCGGCACTCGCAAGTTCTACTCGTTTGGAACTATTGGAACAGCTTCGTAACCGACGGCTCGAATGTACGGATCCTGAAAACTGTGACCTGACGGAACGGTGCTGTAACGTCAGTGAACTGGCCGAGGATCTCGGGCTTACTCAGCCCACCGTGTCCCACCACCTGAAAGAATTACGGAGGGCCGGCCTGATCACGACCGTAAAAGACGGACGCACTTTGTACTGTGAAATTCATGATTCAACCTTTGAGAACCTATCGGACTTTATGAAATCGTTCACGGAAACCGAGGAGGGATCCTGTTGAACACTGAACAAGCCTTGAAACGAGGTGCCGGATACGGTGCCCTCGCCACGCTGGTTATGACCCTGATCATGTTGACTGGCATGGGTACGGGAGTTGCCCCCATCCCCGAGCCCATCCCGAAGGCCCTGGCCCGGTTATTTTTTGGGATGATTGTCGGATCCGTAGCCACGCCGGTGGTGATGGTGACGGGAATGGTTGCTCACTTTGTTTATGGAGCCGCGGCGGGTGGGGTTTACGCGATCGGTTTCAAGGAAAACGTCAGCTGGTCAACCGGTCTACTGTGGGGAGCCGTCCTCTGGATCATTATGCAAATTGCTGTACTCCCCCTCATTGGCTGGGGATTGTTTGGTGTGAGGATCACCGGAATGCCTCCCAAGATCGCCGTGGGCACCCTCGTGTTGCACTTAGTTTACGGCGGTATACTCGGCTGGGGCGTAAACCGGACCTCCTAACGAACTTTACTTTTGCAGTTTTGATAACGGGGGTACCGTGTCTTGATGAACGGATTGTGGAGCGTATTCGATTACAGGAGGTCATCGTAGCGACACCCTCAAAGGATCACATGATGTGATCCGAGAATGAGTTCATCAATTCACGGTGCCTGCGTGGACCCTTTTTCCCGGAACTCGGGGTTCGACCCCTGATCACGGAAAATCATTGCTCATAAAGCCCATGTTTCAATTTACGTTGTGACGGAACGAATAAAACATAAAAGCTTAGTAACGAGACGCCCGACTTAAAAAGGCGTTACGTTAGTCGGACGCGGTCGTTTCGGGGACAATTCCGCGCAGTCTCATGGCGTTCCCGGTAATTCCAAAACACACCGCCATGTCACCAACCAGTACGGCTACAATTAGATTGACCCATCCCGGTATAACGCCGAGTCCCAGCAGCACCTTGATAATTACGGACGACCAGATGTTCTGGCCGATGATCGTTTCCCCCATACGACTCAACCGGATGACGTAAGGAAGCCGGGATAAGTTATCACCGAGTAAAGCAATGTCGGACGTTTCCAGCGCCGTGTCCGTACCGGCGGCTCCCATGGCAATACCGACGTCGGCCGCCGCCAGTGCCGGGGCATCGTTCACGCCGTCTCCTACCATCGCGATCCGACCGTGGCGTTCCCGAAGGGATTTGATTTCCTCGACCTTGTCTTCGGGCATAAGTTCCGCGTGGTAATGGTCGATTGATAATTTTTCGGCCACGGCGCGGGCTGTTTTCTCGTTATCCCCGGTAATCATGACCACTTCTATTCCAAGCTCGTGCAGATCTTCAATCATCGATTTCGCGCCGGATCGTATTGTGTCCGAAATTCCGATTACCCCTTTTATTTCCTCCCGCGTCCCCACGCAAACGGCCGTTTTGGCTTCCCGCTCCATTCTGCTCGCGACGTCCGGTTCGTCTTCTTCAAACATCGACGGTTTCCCCACCTGATACACCGTACCGTCCAATTGTGCTCGAACCCCCGTCGCTGTAACCGATTCAAACTCCGTAACATCCGGTGCCTCGACCCCGCGCTGTACTGCGTAATCCACGATTGCCCGGGCAAGGTGATGTTCGCTCCGGGATTCCAGGGCTGTGGCAATTCGGAAAATTTCATCCTCGGAGGTGGAATCGGTCGAGTGTATCTCGGATACCGTGGGTTCTCCTTGTGTTAACGTACCCGTTTTGTCGAAACAAACCACGTTCAACTGACCCAGTGTTTCAAACGGTTCTCCGCCCTTGATTAGTGTACCGTGCCGGGCGGCGGACGTAATACCCGACACCACGGTCACGGGGGTTGAAATCAATAGTCCACACGGACAGGCGATCACAAGTAGTGCCATCGCCCTCAGCCACCACGTGGTGAAATCGCCCGGGACACCCGGCACAAACGGAACAACGGTCCCCAGCATCAGAGCGATACTGACAACCACCGGTGTGTAGACGCTGGCAAACCGATCCACGAACCGCTGTGACGGAGCTTTCGTCTCCTCGGCCTCACGGATTAACTCGATGATTTTTGACAACGTGTTTTCATCGGCCGGTCTGGTAACCTCGACTTCCACGTACCCTTCCTCGTTGATCGTACCCGCAAACACGTCGTCCCCGGGGGATTTTGACTCCGGCATCGACTCCCCCGTCACCGCCGACTCATTAACGGTCGTCTCCCCTTCGACGACCGTTCCGTCCGTGGCAATACGATCACCCGGTCGAACAATAACCGTTTCCCCTACACGAATTTCCTCAACCGGGACGGTCCGTTCTTCCCCGTCCCGCCGAACCGTTGCTTCGTTCGGGGACATCTCCATGAGTTCCTTCAGTGAAGACTGGGCCTTGATCATGGACCATTCTTCCATCAGTTCGGCCACCCCGTATAAAAAGGCAAGCGCGGCCGCTTCCACGAACTTCCCGAGGGACAGCGCTCCAATCAGCGCCATGCTAATCAGGAAATCCACCGACATAGAGAGCGTAAATAGGGCTTTCAGACCCCGGCGAACGGTGTACACACTACCGATCAGAAGCGTCATC
>JBDGPI010000097.1:3950-14150 GCA_042219765.1 Salsurabacterium abyssinicum (SeqCode) | reverse complement strand
AAAAAGTACTCGTGTAGGGGTAAGTGGTGTCCCAACCACCTGGGTCAGGGTGGGATTCACAAACACGAACTCAAAAGCGAGGCCGGTAAAAAACAGGATTCCGGCGCCCATCGAAACCAGTGTTTCCCGGCTGGTCCAGAAATTTTCGTCCGGACTAACCGTGTGATCGTGTCCGTGACCGGAATCGTCGTGGTCACCGTGATCGTTCATCCCCCCGGAACCCTTACCATCATCACGATGTCCTTCGGATGGTGTTCCGGCTTCGACATGGTTGGGCTGATTCATGGATTCTGCTTCATGATCGGTTTCCATCGGATCCTTTTCCTCCTTCATCTTCGGACGTACAGTACCGGTCCAGGATGGATTTCTGCCTTTGGTAATGGTCTTCCGGGATACGTTCACGTGCCTCTTCCAGGTTACGATTCAGCTCCTCCATATCCTGCTTGTATTGCTGGTAATGTTGACTCGACTTGCTGATCCGGTAATACAGAAAACCCATCTCCACTAATCCAGCAATTGCTATAAATATAAACAATCCGTAGGTCATCATGTTGGGAAACATACCGATCCCTCCGGGCAAAATTGGTTGTATAAATATATGAACACATGTTTATATGTAAAGGGCTTCCGATTTGGAGCCGGTGATCGACATTTCAATGAAACTTCCCTACAATTTGAAATCAGGAGGGATCGAATTGTCCGAGCGTTCCGAAACTGAAATCGATCGACAGGAAGGGTTCCACACGATCTCCCCCGAACAGGCCGATTCCCTTAGAAAACAAATCCCCGGGGAGGAGAAGATCGATCATCTCGGAAACCTCTTCAGCATCCTGCGCGATCCTACGCGCCTTCGTATTCTGCTGTATGTTTCTCGACAGGAGTTATGCGTGCATGATCTCACTGAATTATTGGACATGAACCAACCGGCCGTTTCCCATCAACTCGGTAAATTACAGGACCATAACTTGCTTGAACGAAGGAAAGACGGACGTGTGGTGTATTACTCGTTAAAGGACGAGGTCAGCATCCAGCTCATCAACAAGGCGCTCGATTTACTGCCCTGATCCATCTCGTTTGCTGACAAATCAATTTCCTCACAGCGCATCCAGTACTCGTTCAACTCGTTCGGGGACGGAAACGGCGGGGATTTTTTGCGGTTTATAATCGAATCTACGGTAGTTCTGGTAAATTTCTTTCGCCAGGGTTTGGGCAGTATCCGAATCCTCAAGGCGAACCTCCGTGGTCTGGTGCTGGTCGAGCGATTCCAGGAAAAACACGTTTTCAAACCGAACGTTCTCCAGGAATTGGATGAGGTTCCCCCCGATTTCGAGATCGGCCTGTAGACTGAACACGTAGGATTCCACCGGAGAGGTGTCGGTAAACACCCGTCCGGAATCGATCAATCCCGAAAACAGATCAAAATCGGCCTGAACGACTCGTTTTTGCCACCGGATGGGATCCTCCCGGACTTCCTCGGCGGACCTGCCCTGTTCAATCTCCGCCTGCAGGATTTGCTCGGCAGGCTCGTACTCCACGTGGTGTCCTCTCGATTCGAGTTCCTCTAACAGCGTGGATTTCCCCGAACAGGGGCCGCCGGCCACCACGTTAATCCGGGTTTCTACTGTTTCATCGGGAACCCGTCCGGACGATACGTCAAACGACGCATTACTCATCGGAACCACCCGGCTCAAAACGGTTGCGACCCTCGAACTGCTTGGTCCCGTTCACGTAACTGTAATATTTGCGGCATTCACAGCAGAGGTACTCAATATCAACGGGAGTGAAATTCCGGCGGGCCTCCGGCCAATACTCGTCCTGCAGTTCGATCATCTTCTCCATAGTGGCCTCGTAATCCTCACATCCCAGGTGATCCTTCAACCGGTCCAAAAACGGCTTCGCACCGATCCCAACGGGCACGGGGCTGTCGGGAGGTATCACGTCGGGCCGAAACCAGGAAATATCGATTACAGCCATGAAAATCGGGAAATCGTTCGACATTTGAAAACCGTCGTTGATCAAGTCAATCGCTCTTTTTGCATTACCGTCGGCTTGTTTTACCCGATCCACCAAAAAATCCACGATGCTGGGAAACAGCTCACTGCAGGCTTTCAGGCGGTCGTACGTTTTGTCCTCCCAGTGGACCGGTTCCACGGGATAGGCCTCCGAGTACCAGGGCTGGGGAACCTCGTTTAACAGTCGATCCTTGAGGTCGGGATCGTCGAGGTCGGACGGCTCCAGCTCATCCAGCGTGGTGTGCTGGTTGCACCAGCGGGCAAAAAATAACGCGAGTACAAGTTCGGTCAGCGAATCTTCAACGGGTTCACAAAACCGCTTCACCGCTTCCGAACCTTTATCGTCCTCCCGGAACGTGTTCAGGAAACGTCCCTTCCGAAAAATCGGGTCCTCCGTCCACGGTGGAGATTCACCCCGTTCCCGTTTTTTCCGAATCGACTCACGTTCCATGCACCAGTCAAAAAACGCTTTTACGGGATCGTCAATATTCAGACCTTCCAGGGCGGCCTCGTACGTACTGCCCATCAATCATGACCCCGCAAAACTTGTAAGGGAGGACTTCACGGGTTCGTACGCGCCCGGTTGCTCTCAAGAATGCGATCCAGTACCCGCTTCCACTCACGGTACCCCTTCGGCTGAACCAACTTCCCGTTCACCACGAACGTGGGTGTACCTCGTATTCCCTTACGCAGGTAAACGTTTCGTTTCTCGACCAGTCTTTCCCCGATCCCCCTGGAAATTGCATCGGGGGAAAACCCGGCCGATCGAAACAACCCCTCGAAATACGGAACGGGCGAATCCACCGATTGAGCTTTCCACTTCTTTTGATCCCGCATGATGGTTTTCTTCGTCTCGAGGTAGCGATCGTCCGGCACCGAGTGAAGCGCCGAAAATGCGTAGGTTGAATGGGGATGATTGGAGATGGGAAAAGCACGAAACGTCCATAGTACTTT
Source organism: Salsurabacterium abyssinicum (SeqCode) (assembly GCA_042219765.1). Taxonomy (GTDB): domain Bacteria; phylum T1Sed10-126; class T1Sed10-126; order T1Sed10-126; family CAZEBV01; genus JBDGPI01. Next base: position 11,184 of record JBDGPI010000097.1, on the reverse strand, counting down.
ACCGGTTTGAATGTAATTTTTTTGAATCTTCGGAAACGTTTGTAACGTGAACTTCCGACAGTACGGACAGGCAAGGTCGAAAAATTCCACAACCCGGATTGGGGCCGACGGATTTCCCACGGAATGGGGACCGGAGGCCAAAAATGTCTGTTCACGGTCGCCGGTAAGAGATGGTGTGTCCGCCTGTTGTACCTGTCTGAAGTACAAACCTCCTACAATCAGCGTAGCCACGAGAAAAAACACCGCCAGACCCTGCCATAAGGCATTCTGTCCCACGGTGAACTCTTGCATACGGGCCCCGCGAATCCACCAGAATATTAATCCCAGCAACAATGCCGTGATAATTCCAAATGAGGTCAAGCAATACGGACAGGTGGCATTCAGAGTCTGTATGCTGTATATCGTGAGGAAGGCCGAAATTAAGAAGCCAAACAGGGTTAAACTCAGAAGGGCGTTCAGCACGTACGAGCGAGCGTCTTTGGTGATAAGGGGATAGAGGATAAATAACAGCAGTACGGTTAAGTAAAATGAAAACCCGTAAAACGCCGTTGGTAGTCCCAGAAATTCACTGTACGAACTCGTTAAGACCTTCTTACATCCGGCATCCTGTGTACAGATGGCCCCGATGGAGCCATTGACGTGAACCCACATCAAGTAAACAGTAAGTACCAGGCCCGCCACGGATAACAAAACGGCCAGGTCCCAGAGAATACTTTTTAATGTGATCTTACCCGTGAATGATTCCATATTGTCATCCCAACCGCCTTGGCACCGGAATTCCTATTCTACCATCTTGTTACACAACGGTTTTGGCCTAACTCCGTGTATCCAACCTTACGGAAGATCCTGTTGTCCAGGGAATATCACTCCAAAAAGATGGGCGCGTCTCCGACAACATCCCCTGTTCCCCCGTTCAAACAACAGGTCTGTCGATTGGTTCCCCTGTTGTAATAACCCTCTTAATATTGCAAACCAGATGTTCCGGGGGAAAAGTCTGGATCAATAAAAACTGCATGGATTGAAGCAGACACTTATGCTTACTGTACAACTATTGAAGCACAGAAAGCTGGTCTGTGAATCTAATCTGTAACCGGCTCGAAATGAACCCAACCAGACTCCTTAATTCATAGCTTTTTACACGAAGTCTTACAACTCAAAATCCTCTTCAATTAATTTTCTGTAACGTTCAATCTTCTTCTGGTTACGCCGTAAGTAGTGATAGGTCTGTTCCCGTTTACTATCAACCAAACCAAGCTCCGATAACTTGTTGATGTGATGAGTAACGGTAGCCTTGGAAATATTAAAACAGTCGGAAAGATCCTTACAACATTTTTCACCGTCGGCCGGGATTTCCCTCAGGATATTATAACGGGTTTCATCGGCCAGGGCTTTGGAGATCTCTATAACCTCATCACGCTTCATGGTGACATCCTCGCAGTTTTCTGCCGGTTTACCCGTTCGAAACACACTTCGATCACCGGAACCAGCTGGTCCTCATCATTATTTCCGGGGCCGGGCTACCCCAAACTCTTCCTCCAGGGTTTCCGCCAGCGTCTGTTTGGGAAGAGCTCCCGTAATTGAATTAACCTGTGTACCATCGTCAAAAAACAACAGGGCCGGGATACTTTGTATACCGTACGTCCGGGCCAGTTCCTGGTTGTCGTCCACGTTCACCTTCACGAAATTTACGTCCGGGTATTCCTCGGCTAACTCCTCAAGGCGAGGCGTAAGCTGTTGGCAGGGACCACACCACTCCGCCCAGAAATCAACTACGACCGGACCATCGTGGGATGTAACTTCTTCGTCAAAGTTGCTCTCGTCAATGGCGCGCATGGTACTCATCACGATTCCTCCTTATCAGCAATCAAGTTGTTCAAAGGTGCTTATGAATGATTGAAGCAGGTTAATTTTTCGACAATGACCACAACATTAATTCGGGATCCTGTTCCCCACGTTCAAACAACAGGACGGGTTGTACGAATTCGTGACCTTCCCCCTCTTCTTCCATGAACTGGTTCAGATCCCGGTCTACATCGCTCACAAATCGAACGGGCATAAACCCCTCCTCCAGGTGCTTCAACAAATCACTGGTTTGTTGCACGCTCTCCGGCCAGCTCGATTCAATCTCATTGCCGTTGTCCATAAACCTTCGCCCTCCTTCATAGACTTAGATGATAATCAAACTTTGATGGTAATCTAACTTATTGTTAGATGGTTGTCAAACTATGGTCGAGGTCTAACTCCAACTGTTTATATCTGTAATATTGGTAATGAATAGTCCCTTCGTTGAACGGGCGTTATTGGTTTATAAGATTTTCACTCGCACACTCTAACAGTTGTTACGGCAGGGTGAAATGGACAAAGATACCCATAATCACAACAAGAAACACGCCTCCGGGGGACCGGTTTAGGGCCAAGTCTTGTTATCCCCCCCGATCAAATCCACCTAAGCTTTTGAAGTACAGTAACCAGCTACATCCAGGGGCAGGTATGATTTCCATCAGGTTCAGGAAATACTGTCGTATCCCAACCAGACGGGCGCAACTCAGCGATCGAAAAAAACGTCGGTTCCCCCTCACGAGCCCCTCCGATTCTTCCCTCGATTGAAACATTTGCACTCAACGAAGGGGACTGTCCATCTCCCGGGCCCGTTTGGAAAGCGATTCCTTCTGGGCATTCCGGTCCGGGGTTTCGTCCGTTGCCGTTTGTTCGGTTCGAATGACCCATTTCCAGGCCAGCCATAACACGATATTGATACATATTCCTATCAACAGGTAAGGAAATCCGTAACTCACACGATACAACATATCGTTCCGGGGAACAGCTATTTGAGATTGACTGTAACGCTTTTTTACGTACTCAAATATCTCCCGGTTGGATTTCCCGCTTTCAACCATGCTCCGTACTTTTTTACGAAGTTTTTCCGATATACGGGTTTGAGACGTAGCAATGGTTTCACCGTTGCACACGGGACACCAGATACTCTGGTTTAAGTAGGAAAGACGTTGTTCCCGGGTTTGAAACGTGCTGGGCCAGTTCGGAACCACTACAAAGCCAAGCACTCCAAACAATATCAGGACTATTATACACGCCCCCCAAAAATAGGGGGATAGCTCGGGTGAACTCATTAGGATCGTCCTTTCGGGTATTCGTATGCACCCTCAACGAACCGCAATTCCGGTCCTTACTGTGCAGTAGGGGTGGTACTCACGGCCTCGTTTGGCCGGGTACGCATCCTGTAACACACTCTCACAGGGGTTTGCCCCCTTTTCTCGTTTTGTCTTGTGTTTACTCAATCGTCGAAGTGAGCCTTGTCCCCGTCCTGACTCTCCCCGAGATATTTTTCGGGGGACTTTTCAAAACGAGTTTTACATCCCGGCGCACAGAAATAATAGGTTTTTCCCTCGTATTCCGTTTTCGCAGCCGGGTCGGCCTCGTCGACGTCCATTCCACAAACCGGATCCGTGGCCAAGTTCATCACCCCCTTATTCACTGATCAAGTATCATCCTAAGCTTTTGCGGTTTTGTGATTCGTGCGCTTTATGTAAATGACAATAGCCTACAAATGAGATCATTTTTCCTAATCAGGAGGGAAACCCCGTATCCGAGAAAAAATGAGAACAGAGGGGACCGTGTTTCGATGTCAACCGGTACCGTCTGGAGCGAGAAGCCTTTTTCGTCATTGTCCGGTGCTATGAAAGGTAAATCCGTATCGATCGATGTTGATACGATTTTTCACATGGATATGTGCAGGAGCGTCCGCGACACCGTGAGGGGATCGTAGCGACTGCCCTCGAAGAGCTCCGTGGATGGAACCCAAGAATGATGAGATCAATTCACGGTCTCCTCTCGATAAAGAGTGCGAAAGTAAAGATGTCATTTTGATGTGCTACGTCTCACACATCGAAACGATATTAGCTTGAAGTACTATCCGTCTTTTCAATGATAAACGTCCCTTCCATACCGGCCGAACGGTGACCGGGTACGGTGCAGTAATACGAGTATTCCCCTGGGTTTGTTGCTTTAAACGATATATTCGTCGTGTCCCCGCGGCGATTGAGAACCTCCGTTTCCACATTGAGAGCCGGTATCGCCCAATCGTGGGGGCCGCCCGCCGAATTGCGCAACCGAATTCTAACCTTTTTCCCCTTCTTCACCGTCAAAGTCGGGTTGATTTCCCCGGCAATGGATCCGGCCGTCCCCCGGTAAGACATGCCATCATCGTAGGTGGTTTCAATACCGAATTCGACGCGGGAACCGTTGGATACGTCGTTGTCTTCGACCGTAGTGGTTTCGTCTTGAGCGTTCTCAGCCCTCTTCGCCGCCACGGACGATGATTGACCGGAAGTATCATGCATCCAACCGTGCATCCATCCATTCAACCCTCCCACCATACCCCCCATGTAATTCATTCCGCCCCCGCCACGGTGTCCCGATCCCATGTGCGGACAGGATCCTCCCATGGACATCGCGTGAACGGCCATCATCCCCCCGGTGGCAAGCAATCCAAACAACGTTATTACGGCCACTGAAATAACAAGCACTCTTATGAACTGGTTCATGGTACAATCTCCTTTCGTTAGTTATAAAGATTTCATTTTGTTTTTATTGACACTTATAGGTTACCCCCCTATTGTATATGTGTCAAGTTCTGAGGAAAAACGAAGGATATTTCATCGTATGCAGAGGAGTTTTGGGATATGAATGGTAAATATGTCGGAATGGTGAGTCTTGTGGGATTTTTTATAGTCGCCTTGACTGCCTGTGGTACGTCTCCCGATACATCCCAACTCGAAGGAGAACAAATCACGGTCTACTACTCACCGAGCTGCACCTGTTGCGGTCGTTACATCGAACACCTCAGAGACAACGGGATGAAGGTAAAAACCGTCCAGACACGAACCCGGGAATTTGTACGGGCCGAACACGGCATCCCTCAACGAGCCGCCAGCTGTCACACGAGTGTTATCGGCGACTACGCCGTGGAAGGACACGTCCCCTTAGAATCAATCAGCCGGCTTACAACCAACAAACCGGACATCAATGGAATTTCAATACCGGGAATGCCGAAACACGCCCCCGGAATGAGGGGACCCAACGGTAGTAACCTGAAAGTAATCAAAATTTCCAAGCAGGGACAAATCGACGGAGTCTACCAGGAACTGACGTATTAATTCCGCCATTCAAAAAGACGTAACGAGGGGCGGGGTCACCCGGCTCACGTTGTTTGTATGGACTGTTCCACAACATCATGATGGGAGTAAGACGTTGAATAGGATTTCATTGTTCGTGTTCATTGGTGTATTGGTCGGAATCTTTGGTTACATCTTTACCATGTCCTTTGTCTATCCCGAGGAAAACGCTCCCAGCCAATCCCCGAATACGGTAAAACAGAACGCAAATCGCGCACAAAGACCGGATACGACCGCGAATGATTCGGCCCCCGAAGCAATTCGGTCAAATTTGACCGAACGATCTAAAACAATCCTGCGTGAAAATGGATTTCGTACGTCAATCACGTTCCCCGATCCAAAAAAATTCAAGCTGCGAGATATCGCCGGAGACAAACATCGACTGTCGGACCACGCCGGGCAATGGGTCCTGATCAATTTTTGGGCTTCTTGGTGTCCCCCTTGCCGGAATGAGATGCCATCCATGCAAAAGCTCTACGAACGGTTGGATGACCGCAATTTTGAAATTCTTGCAATAAATCTTAAGGAACCCCGGAAGACAGCCAGAGATTTTGCCCGGGATTATCAACTCAGCTTCCCCGTACTGCTCGATCGCACCGGAAAAATCGGCCACCGGTACAGGGTATCTACAATTCCAACCACCTGGTTGGTATCTCCCCGTGGACAACTCATTGCCCAGCTCATGGGTCCACTGGATTGGTCGAAACCCGATATCGTAACCCTTTTTGAAAATTTAACCCGTAAGAATAACTCAGTCCGCCAGCAAACTGGAACCTGAATCAACGTGAGAAAATTTATCGTATACTCCGCGATCCTGGGGATTTTGCTCGTACTGGCCATACCCCTTTATAGTCAGTTGCGGAAAGTAAGTCATCAGCAACAGGCCCGGGAACAATTTGAAAAACGTGTTCGAGCGATGACACAGGGCCAACAGGCGGGCGCGGAATGGGGCCGGCGGGGACAACGTGATGTTGATCATACACTTCGCCGTCGCCCTGAAACCCGCTCGGATCCCCGGGCGAAGTTCGTCCAAAAACTTCGTTTCATAAAGGGGAAGCTCCCGGGGTCAGCCCCTGATTTTACCGGGACCACACTTGCCGGAACATCCGTACGGCTTCACTCTCTAAAGGGGAACTGGGTACTGATCAATTTCTGGGCCACGTGGTGTCCTTCCTGCCGGCAGGAAATGCCCTCGTTGCAAAGACTCTGGTCAACGTTCCGGGAGCGCAACTTTGTGTTGATCGGCATCAACGTCCAGGAATCCCGGAATACTGCGCGGCAGTTTGCAAATACGTACGACATTCAATTCCCCGTCATTGCGGACCGTAACGGACGTATTGCGGACAAATACCGGGTCACGGGAATCCCGGAAACTGTACTAATTGATCCCAGTGGACACGTACTGGGTAAAGCAATCGGGTACCGTCACTGGGATAATAAACCCTCCCGGCAATTTTTTGATCGTGTACTACAAAACAGTCCCCGTCCATGAACCTGTCTCCCGACGAAATTTCCCTGGCAATCGCTGTCTCGGGAGGGATCCTCTCTTTTTTGTCTCCCTGTGTACTCCCCCTCGTTCCCGGCTATCTCTCTTACATCTCCGGTTACTCCGTGGAATCCCTCAAACAAAACGAACAGGATCGTATGCGCCCCCTCCGGATTGCCTGGCAAACAGCTCTTTTCATACTTGGTTTCACCCTCGTGTTCATGGCACTGGGGGGAGCGGCGGGCTGGATCGGAGAAATTTTCCTGGCTTATCGGCGATCCGCCGAGATTGTGGCCGGACTTTTCATTATCGGATTCGGAATCTTTCTTACGGGCCTCTACCGACCTCAGTTTATGGTCCGTGAATTTAGACCCCAGTGGGGGGAATCTTCCAGCGGGACGGGATCTCTGTATATGGGAATGTCGTTTGGGCTCCGATGGACTCCCTGCGTGGGACCGGTTCTTGCCACTATATTGACTCTGGCGGGAATGGAGCAGAATGCCGGACGCGGTGCTATACTGCTATTCGTGTACTCTCTCAGCCTGGGTATTCCGTT
>JBDGPI010000097.1:0-3845 GCA_042219765.1 Salsurabacterium abyssinicum (SeqCode) | reverse complement strand
TCGCCTCGGGCCATTTCACACTTCTAGCACAGTGGCTGACTCAAACATTTCCGTTTCTGCTGGAATTTGGTTAATCGTCGCCATTGTTTGCACATATAAACTCCAACACGACTCCCGCCCAGCCGCAATTTTATCGAATATGAATCACAATATTGTTGACAAAAATAGGATACCCCTATACCCTATTTAAGTGTTGGCTAGTAAAACATTATGCGAAGAAACACATCGATCATTCATCGTTCAGGAGGGTACGATAATGTCAGATAAAAACGATCAAGCCTCGATAGACGAGGTCAATACTCCCCAGGATACACAACAACTATTGAATCGCGTGGCCCGGATCAAGGGACAGGTCGGGGGGATTGAACGTATGCTGGAGGAAGAAGCCTACTGCATCGACCTGATCAACCAGATTCACTCGGTGGAACGGGCCCTGCAGAGCCTGGCCACGGAAATCATGGACGATCACCTTAAAGGATGCGTGCGGGATGCTATTGATTCCGACGATCCCTACGAGGAACAGGAAAAAATCGAGGAGTTCATGGACACCGTCCAGGAGTTCCTCAAAAAATAATCACCGGAGGACAAATAAAATGAACACACCCCAAACCGACGAAAACGGTTCCGCTTCAGGCGACTATGACGTGGAAGGGATGACGTGTACCTCCTGTGCCAACACCGTTGAAGAAGTAGTGGGCGAACTCGACGGCGTCCACCAAGCCTCCGTCAATTTTGCCAGCGAACAGCTCCACGTCGAGTACGATGCGCAGGAGGTCAACCTCGATCAACTCAAACAAACCGTACAGGATGCCGGTTATGAATTGCACGTAAACGGGAGTGGTGTCACCGGAGATGAGGAATCCACCCAGCTTCTCATAGATGGGATGACCTGTTCCTCCTGCGCCGATAGCGTCGAACAAGCGCTTGGGGAGGTACCCGGGGTCAGTGAGGCTCATGTGAACATGGCCACGGAAACGGCGAGTGTTACCTACGATCCGGCCAAAGCCGGGGAGCAGGATTTCGAGCAGGCCGTCCGTGACGCCGGCTACGAGGTGTCCCGGGACCGAAACACGACAACCCTACAGCTCGACGGAATGAGCTGTACCTCCTGTTCGGACACCATCGAGGAGGCCCTGAATGAACTCGAAGGCGTCACCGCCTCGGTTAATTTTTCGTCGGAGACGGCCACCGTTCAACACGACGAATCCGTCACCGCGGATCAACTCATTTCCACCGTGGAGGAAGCCGGTTACGAGGCACAAGTTCCCTCGAAATCGACCGGTGATGAGGAAGAGGAAGATCGACAGTTGAAAAAAATGCGCTAAGCCTACCGCAAGATGTGGTGGGGCTGGGCGATGACGGCCCCCGTAATTGCCTGGATGATCCCCGAGATGTTCTTTAGCGAGTGGTTTGAACACAGTGTTCTCGGTCCCCCGGTCTACGACTGGGGGATGGTCCTGTTGAGTGCCGCCGTGCTGTTTGGTCCCGGCCTGGAAACCATGAAATCCGCCTGGCGCTCCTCGCTTAATCTACACCCAAACATGGACGTACTCATTGCCATGGGAGCCGGTGCTTCCTTTGTGACCGGCCTGTTCGTATTGGCCGGGCTTCCCATTTTTAACTACGCGGGTGTCGGGGCCATGATCATGGCCTTTCACCTCACGGGGCGTTACGTGGAAAACAAGGCAAAAGGAAGAGCTTCGCAGGCCATCAAAAAATTACTCGATCTCCAGGCCGACACCGCCCGTGTTGAACGAGACGGCGAAACAAAGGAAATCCCGGTCGAACAGGTCAACGTCGGGGACGTCATGATCGTCAAACCCGGCGAAAAAATACCGACCGACGGAACTGTGCTGGAAGGAGAGTCCGGCGTCGACGAATCAATGGCCACCGGGGAATCCATGCCCGTTACCAAGCAACCCGGCGACGAGGTCATCGGTTCCACCATCAACAAGCAAGGCCACCTGAAAGTCGAAGCGACCAAGGTCGGGGACGATACCTTTCTGTCACAGGTAGTCGACCTGGTCCAGGAGGCCCAGGGAACTCAGGTTCCCATTCAGGCCTTTGCCGACAAAATTACGTCTTATTTTGTCCCCACGGTGTTAGTTCTTGCATTACTTACGTTTGGGGTCTGGATGATCTGGCCCTCGGCTTCCAGCACCGTAGCCCGCGGGGCCGACTGGATCCCCTGGCTGGACGTCATCTGGGGACAGCTTCCCACGACCAATCCGGCGGCCTGGTCGTTATCGACCACGTTTACCATGGCTTTGTTTGCTGGAATTGCCGTGCTGGTCATTGCCTGTCCCTGTGCCCTGGGACTGGCCACACCCACGGCTCTCATGGTGGGTACCGGCATGGGCGCCGAGGAGGGCATCCTGATCCGGTCCGGCGAAGCCATTCAGACGACCAAGGACCTCGACGTCATCGTACTCGATAAAACGGGTACACTTACGAAAGGCGAGCCTCTGCTGACCGACGTCCACACCCTCGAAGAAATCGAACAACCGGATTTACTGGCTGACGTGGCCGGACTCGAGTCGATGTCCGAACACCCGCTGGCCGAGGCCATCGTAAACGGCGTTCGTGACCATGACATCGAACCGCGTGAAGCCGACGATTTCGAATCCGTTACCGGAAAAGGAGTCACCGGAAACGTGGGAGACACCGAACTGGCCGTGGGCAACGAGGCACTCATGAAACAACACCAAATTGACATCCCCGACGATGTACTACAAATCGCCGAGGGTTTCGAAAGCGAAGCAAAGACCGCCATGTACATGGCCCGAAACGGTACGGTGCAGGGCGTTATTGCCGTGGCCGATACACTCAAGGAAGACTCAAGGGAATCCGTTCAGGCCCTGAAGGAAATGGGGCTACAAACGGCCATGCTCACCGGTGACAACCAGCGCACCGCGGAAGCCATTGCTGACAAGGTCGGAATCGACCGTGTATTAGCCGAGGTTCTTCCCGACGAAAAGACCGATGAAATCCGGCGACTCCAGGACGAGGGCCAAAAGGTCGGGATGGTTGGGGACGGTATCAACGACGCACCCGCTTTAACCCAGGCCAACGTCGGTATCGCCATTGGGAGCGGAACCGACATCGCCATCGAATCCGCCGACATCACGCTGGTCCAGGGCAAGCTGTCGGCACTTGTAAAAGCCATCCGCCTGTCCAGGGCCACATTCCGCAAGATTCAACAGAACCTGCTGTGGGCCTACGGATACAACACGGTCGCCATTCCCGCCGCTATTCTGGGTCTCCTGCACCCGGTAATCGCCGAAATTGCCATGGCCTCCAGCTCGATCACCGTGGTCACAAACGCCAACCTCCTGCGACGAACCAAACTGGAGTGATAACCTTAAAATGATCTAGCCTGGAACCACAAAAAATCTCGGAGCACTCAAAACTTCGAAACGCCTCTTCACAAAAATGGAAAGAATTACCACGGGATGTACGGCAATGAAGGAGAGGCGAAACTCCTGGTTTAATTGTATTTAATTTTTTACCTCAACATTTGCACCGATCGCGATGTCCTTATCATCCACACCGAAGTCCAAATACCTAATTCTGAACACCGAATACTGAAAACTGAACACCGAAAACCGATCACTCGACCCCAACCACGAAACTCGCAACACCAAACATGAAACCCGGAACTCAAATCGCGGAACACGAAACCCGCAACTCGTAACTCACAACACGAAACACCAAACCCGAAACTCCGAACTAGCAACCCGAAACTCGCAACACCGAACCAGAAACTCGAAACACGGAACACTGAACACGAAACACACTAAACGTCTCCTGAAAACTCCTCCTTGTCGGGATCGTAGGGCGTGGGC
>JBDGPI010000096.1:16066-30631 GCA_042219765.1 Salsurabacterium abyssinicum (SeqCode) | reverse complement strand
CCGACGCGGCGGAGGAAATCAGTGAGGTTATTGAGGAGAGTACCAAGAGAGTGTCGGAGGGCACCGAGAAAGCGGAACAATCCCGGGAAGTCCTTGATGATATTAACGACAAGATCACCGAGGTCCAGGAACGGGTGCAGGAAGTCGCCGCGGCGCAGCAGGAGCAGTCCAGCGGGATAGAGGAAATTAACCGTGCCGTGACCGAACTTGAGACGGTTACTGAACAGAACACCGCCAACGCCGACCAGACGGCATCCGCGAGCGATCAATTAGCCTCACAATCGCGGAACCTGGAGGATACGGTGGGCCGCTTGGAATCCGTCGCCGACCAGTTTCGTATTAGCTCTGTGGACGACACACAATATTCATCCATTGATTCTGGTTCAAATGTAAAAAGCACGTCGGCTTCCGATAACCCCACGGCTGGATCGAACGGTAACAAGACTAACGGGCAGAATGCGGAAGAAGTGATTCCGCTCGACGACGATAATCCTGATTTTTAGGGTCCATCATTAATGGTCGACTGAGCCATAGTATCCCAGACTAACGGTCGGAGGTACCGGATGAAGGGACATTCGGTTGTATTGAAATTCGTGGGAATATGGCGCTGAAATTCTTCCTATCCATGTTCTGATTTGTTGGTTGCTAGGACCGATTGGGTAGACGGCGAACAGCCAATCCCTCGGAAGCCGACATAGGGTCGGCCGAGAATGAGATAAACTGGTTAATTCTAAAGTTAGTTCGCTCCTATGCAGGTTTCATTGGAGACGATAATCTTTACTAACTGAAAAAAATAAAATTATATTTTAATAAAGTGTGGTTGCAATTAGCCCTTCATCCATAGACCAAACTGAAAATCCCCTGAAATGGATTCGACAGCACCTTCATTCAAACTACGGAATCTATTTTCCTGAGGAGAAACTCTACTCCCTCAGGAGTAAGCTGAAACGTCGGTGTCGGGAACTCGGGCTGAATTCAATTCAGGAGTACGCTCAACATCTGGCCGGTGACCCTGACGAGATTCCCTATTTTCTGGATACGATCACCACGAATAAGACTTATTTTTTCCGGGAGGATGTTCACTGGCAATTTCTGGAAAAGCAGTTACATAATTCGGGGATTCCCGGAGATGGTGAAATACGGGTCTGGTCAGCCGCCTGTTCCTCCGGTGAGGAAGCTTATTCCGCCGCTATGGTTCTTGATAATCACGGCTCATCCAGACCCTTCAGAATTCTGGCGACGGACGTATCGGAGAAGATTATACGAGTCGGTGCCAGGGGAATTTACCCGAAGGCTGACCTTGAACCGCTTCGGGAGTACAACCCCCGGCTAAAATCGCTTTATTTTGAGCCACATAGCGGTCGCACGGTCCGACTTCGAAAGAAACTCCGCAGTAAAGTTTTTTTCCGTCAATTTAACCTTAAGTTTTGCACGAATCCGTTTGAGCGGTCGTTTGACGTAATCCTTCTCAGGAACGTTCTGATTTACTTTGACCAGGAAATGATTCAGTCCGTTATCAGCCACTGCGAGGAGTTACTGGCTGAGGACGGTTACTTAATTATCGGGGTTACTGAGAACCTACATAACATTCAACATGGTTTAATCAAGGTTCAACCGTCGATTTTTCGTAAGGATTCTTGATTCGTCTCGATTCAACCAGGCCGGTGATTTCATGGAAGACCTTGAGCAGGACGGCTCCTTAAAGGCCCTGCGGAATGAGTTACGGCAGGACTACGGCATTCATTTCCCGGAGCGTAAGTTCTACCAATTGAAGGCAAAGATTCGTAAGCGATTGCGGGACCTCGAACTCGAAACGATCGACCAGTATCGAACGTACCTGGAGGAAAACCCGAAGGAAGTTTCAAATTTTCTGGATATCGTCAGTACGAACACCACCCGTTTTTACCGGGAACCCCGTCACTGGGATTTTTACGAGGACCTGCTCGAGGGGCCCTGGTCGGACCGGTCCCTGAAACTGTGGTCGGCTGCCTGTTCCTCGGGCGAGGAACCCTACACCCTTGCCATGTTGACCGAAGACCATCGCGACGGTCCGCACCGAGGACTTACCCGATCGTCCAATTACAAAATCCTGGCCACTGACCTATCGGATTCTGCCCTCAGGACCGGCATGCGAGGTCAGTACGATGAGATGGCGATTGAAAATCTACAGGCGTCCCGACCGACGTTCGTTCAGCGTTACTTCGAACCGGTGGCGGAGGATCAGTACGAGGTCCTTGAGTCAATTAAAGAACAGGTGACATTTCGCCGGTTTAATTTAAAAACGGCCAACTACCCTTATCAGGGCGTTTTCGATCTGATACTGATCCGTAACGTGCTTATCTACTTCGATCAGGAAATGACCGAGCACGTGGTGAATAGTCTCGCGAATTGCCTGATTACGGGAGGATATCTCTTCGTGGGCCATTCGGAGTCACTCAGTTCCATCAGTCACCCACTCGAGAAAGTTCAACCCGCTATTTATCAGTGTTCCGAGTAGCAGGATTTTTTTAAAGTAATTAGAGACTGCATGAATTCCTGAATCCAACCCGGAAAGTTGTATCGTAATGGTTACCACTGTAGGCATTTTGGATGACTCGATCATTGTCCGGTCCGCCCTGGAGAAGATCATTGATTCCGACCCTGAATTTCGGGTCGTTGGGAAGGCCGCCGATCCTTTTAAGGCACGGGAAATGATCCTCGACGAGGATCCCGACGTCCTTACACTGGACGTCGAAATGCCCAAATTAGACGGATTAACCTTCCTTGAACGGATAATGGAACACCATCCGATGCCGGTTGTTATGGTCAGTAGCCTTACCGAGAGTACCACCCGGAAGGGGATGAAGGCCCTCGAACTCGGTGCAGTCGACGTAGTGGGAAAACCCTCCGGCGATACACGTGACTCCATTCAAACCTTAAAGGAGGATCTTCTGCCTAAATTGAAGGCGGCCGCCAGGGTTAGCAATGGCTCCGGTTCCGTTGCCCGGGCAGGTCAGATTGAAGAGACGTCCGAGACCACGTCAGTGGACATCACCGGTACGGTAAACCTGATTGTAATCGGGGCTTCAACGGGTGGAACGAACGTTCTACTGGAAATATTTCGGAATCTTCCAGAGGGCCTGCCCCCCATTATGATTACCCAACATATGCCTCCGGTTTTTACAGGTCAATTTTCGGATCACCTGGACCAGGAATCCGAGATATCGGTTTTTGAGGCCGACGAGGACGGTTACGTTAACCGCTCGGAAGCCGTCCTGGCCGAGGGCAATCGCCACCTGGTCGTCGACGGCAAACCCCGAGGAGAACGGGTCCACTACTCCACTACCGACGGGGAGAAAGTCTGTTTTCAACGACCCGCCGTGGATCCTCTCTTCGAGTCCGCCGCCAGCCACGGTAAGGACTCGGTGCTTGGAATCGTCTTGACGGGCATGGGGAAAGACGGGTTACAGGGTTCGAAAGCAATCGCCGGTGCCGGTGGCACAATCCTGGTACAGGATGAGGCAAGTTGCACGGTTTACGGTATGCCAAAGCAGGTGAAAAATAATATCGCCGCCGCACAGGAGATACCGCTGGATGAAATTCCGTCGGTGCTGGCGTCGCTGAGTGAGCGTTGAAAACAACGGATTAACAACCGGGTGAAATTTTGAATGTCGAATGCTTCTGATCAGTCCACGAGTGATCAATCCCTCGAGCGATCACTCGGCTTGCCGGAAGCGCTCACCATTGGCATCGGTACCATGATAGGAGCCGGGATTTTCGTCTTTCCGGGGATAGCCTCCGGCCGGGCCGGGTTAGCCGCTACAGTGTCTTACGCCATTGGAGCCTGTATAGCGCTACTGGTGGCCTTGCCCGCCTCGGAACTTGCTACCGCAATGCCCGAGAGCGGCGGCGGATACTATTTTGTCTCAGGGGAGTTGGGGGTCGGCCTGGAGTACCGTTACCGGTATAGGACAGTGGCTCGGATTAATGTTTGCAACCACGTTTTACTTGATGGGGTTTAGTGTTTATTTACTTGAAATCATACGAACGCTGGGCTATTCCCCTGGACGACCGATCACGGCGCTGTCGTTATCAATGTGCGGACTGTTGACCGGTATTAACATAATTGGGACTAAAAACGCCGGTAAGTTTCAGAATGTGGTCGTTTTGGTAACACTGCACATACTTGCTGTCTTCGTTCTCTATGGACTCTCCGAAATCCTGTCTGGTTCTCCGGAGACCTCGATTCCGCATGTCTTTGCTCCCCTTGGCTATCTCCCGGTCGTAACCAGGGCGGCACTGGTCTTTACCTCGTTCTCGGGTTTGCTCAAATGGCCACAGTAGCTGGGGAGATCAAAGTCCCGGGCAAAAACCTTCCTCTTGCGATGGTTGGAAGTGTCCTGATTGTACGGGGATTATACGTCCTGGCCATTTTAATCTGCAATAGCGTCTATTCTTACGAAACGCTCTCGGAACTCAGGGGGACTGCATTGATTGAGGTCAGTTCTTACTTTTTCGGGACGAGTGGACGTATAACGTTAATGCTCGGAGGGTTGCTGGTAACCCTGTCCAGCGCCAATTCCTACATTATGAGCTCATCACTGGCGCTGTACGCACTCAGTAAGGATTCGATCGTGCCCGATAAGACGACCACGGTTTTACGGCGTTTTGGAACCCCCCCATATTTCACTACTTTTAACGGGGGTCAACGATTGCCGCACTCATTCTTCTTGGTCGGTCGGAATACTGGAATATCTTTACATGGAGCGTGAGGCCTTTCGGGAAACCTTATACTGATAGTAAGCTACGGACTCCTGGCAGTGACAGGTCCCCTTTTCGGAAATGGTTCTTCGAGTTTAAGGATTGAGTCATTCTGGAACGACGGTGACGGGACAGGCCGCGTGATGGAGCACATATTGACTAACACTGCCAAGCAACAGTTCGGACACCGCACTTGAACCTCTTCGGCCCATAACAATGGTATCGGCGCCAAGGTCCTCTGCCAGATCGCATATTTCCTCACCGGCATGTCCCATGAGTATCACCTCATCCACATCGAATCCTTCGTCGGTAAGCCGCTCCTCAACCTCACCGGTAACATCCTCGGCGGCCTCCCTGAGTTTTGCTTCCGCGACGTCCGGTTCGTAGCCCCTACCCAGAAACCCCTCCGAAGGGTCGGGGATAACGTTCACGACGATGATTTCATCGTCCGAATCAGCAAGATCAATCAAATAATCAAGAGCCCGGGACGAGCACTCCGAACCGTCGGTGGCCAAGATGAACTGATGCATAGTTTACCTCCATTTCGAAATTAATTGTCGGGCAAGGAATTGTTTGTGTGATTACTCTCGCTGGACAGTTGTTGCATCTCAATTTCGGGATGCCTGATCGTTCCACCGGCATCCGCCGTTTTCAGCAGGCTCCCGAGGGCGATAACACCAAGGAGGCCAAGAAGAATTAAAAACCAGCCTGGCAGTGAGTGGTTTCGGTAGGATTGAACCAGACCCAGTAGAGCAACAATTCCCAGGACCACCATCAGGTAGTAGGTCGTTTCGGCTGATTCCTCGTGTTGTTCAACCTCCTTATGGGACACTCCGGACAAGTCCTCGACAATTTCTTCCGCGTTATGTCCTGTTTCATAGACTGGAATGACTGCCAGTCCCGAGACAAAAAGAAGTGCAAGTGCTACTCGAAGTACATCCTGGCTATCAATCCACCAACCGTAGCAAAGAACGATGAGTCCAAAGAGTGTTGCCATAATGGGAAGATGATTCAGAACGAGGTGCAAGTGTGCGGAATTCATCACAGTACCGGGACCCTCCTTAGAGTGACCTCAGTGAGTTCAGGACAACCATGAGACTGCTGGCAGACATAGCAACGGCCGCAATTAGCGGATTCAGGTAACCGAACATCGCCGCCGGTATAGCAACCGCATTGTACAGGAACGCCCATCCGAGGTTCTGCTTGATCCGACGGTCAATCTTACGAATGACGGTCAGGGTTTCGGTCAGTGGTTCCAGAGTTTTGTCCATGAATACGAGGTCGGCGGCGTTGGACGCCAGCGCCGTTCGGTTGCCGACGGCTATACCCAGGTCCGCCTCGGACAGGGCCGGAGCGTCGTTTTTTCCGTCACCGACCATGACCGTCGGTCCCTCCTTTTTAAGTGTCCGAACCAGCTTAACTTTGGCCTCGGGTTTCAAGTTTCGATAAATTTCGGTGAGTCCAGGATGGTCAATGAGACTTTCAATACCGGCTCGGTCATCACCTGTCATAACGACGACGCTCAGCCCCTGCGCTTTACAATAGTCGAGAACGGAATTCAATTCACTCCGGGGTTCCTCATCCAGCACCAGTAAATCTCTAGCTTGTTGCTCCCATCCCACCAGAACTGGGATGGCTCCACGATGGTTCGCTTGATGGTAGTTATTCAAAAGCTCCGCAGGAATTGAAAAGTCGTAACGATCGAAAAGATCAGTATTTCCCACCAGTACCTGCCGTTCATCCACCGTACCGACGACACCTTCACCGGAGTGTTCCCGGAAATCCCGAACTTCATTGGATGTTGAAGTGAGTGATTCGATCGATCGGGCCAGGGGATGGTTAGCCTTCGTTTCGACAGCGACTGCTTGCTTAATACCTTCCCGAGAGGCCAATTCCGTGGAAACAGTCATCTCATCGTTGGTTATTGTTCCGGTTTTATCGAAGACAATCGTCTCGTAGTCACCGGTCTGATCGAAGGCCTGGTGGGTCCTTGGAGCTACTCCCAGACCAAGTAGAGTGTCAAATGCCGTCATGGTTGCCATGGGGGTGGCGAGTCCGAGGGCACAGGGGCAGGAGACAATTAGTAGCGTCATTGCCTGAAGGAGAGCGTGGTGGAAGGGGCGCCCCCCCAGAAACGTTACAAGAAACGTGGCAATGGCGAGGAGAAGAACGACCGGCACAAAAATAGCCGCCAGTTTATCTACTATCCTCTGGTAGTTGAACTGTGAACTCTGTATGTCCCACATCCGCTGTCGCATGAGGTCGATGAATGTCTCATCGGGGTCCCCGGTAACCTCGATCGTAACTGATCCGTCATGGAGTACACTGCCTGCCAGTACCGTGTCACCGCGTGATTTCTTCACTGGTTGCGATTCACCGGTTACAAGGGACTCATCGAGGTGTCCGCTACCGTCACGAATTGTTCCGTCGACGGGGATCTCCTCACCCGCTTTTACGAGGACCTGATCGCCCGTAGTGATTGATTCCGGATCGGCCTCGGCGGTATCTCCGCCGTTAACCAGACGAATTGTGTCAAATGATTCCGTCGAGAGGTCCAATACTTTGTTAAGGGCAGTCTGCTTAAGGTAACTCTCAAAGTATCGCCCCAGGCTGACAACCATTACCACGACTATACTTATGTCAAAATAAATCTCCTGTCCGCCCTGAAAAAGAACGAGAGCACTGTAGAAGAAGGCGTTTAACACGGCAAGTGCGATCAGAACGTCCATGTTCGGGTAAGCCGATCGAAGTCCGACCCAGGCCCCCTGGAGGATCGGCCACCCCGTGTAGAAGACCACCACCCCGCTCATCACTAACAGGTTGAAGTAGAGGTACTGACCGGCGTCCCCCGTTAAGTCCAGAAGGAGACCACTGGTGGGGTACCCAAGGTACCTTGGGTATATAAACAGAAGGTACCAGACCATGGCCATCATACCGAAGAAACCACCTACCAGAAGTCGCCCAACCTGCTGGATGCGTTCGTCCTGCCCCTCCGTGGGTTGAGTCGGAGTGTATACTCCCGTGTTCAGACTTTGAGCGATGTCATCCCCGGAGAGGACGTCCGGATCGTAGTCGACCATGACCATTTCCGACGCGTAGTTAGCATGGGCCTGATTAACTCCATCAATCTGGGTAGCCTGGTTGGTTAGAAACGATTCACAGCTGGTACAACGCATCTGTGGGACGCGGTAGTAAACACGCTCGAGATCCTCGTCGAGTTCGGCCGATTGTCGTTCTTGATCCGCTGGACCGAGATCACTCTTATCGACGGTCCGGTGCACTTCGAGGCAGCCGGTACAGCAGAAGTGATCCCCCCCCTCTCTGACGGCTTCGTCACCGAGTGGTAAACCGCACAGATCGCATGTTTCGTTCATTGAAGTAAAGGCTGATAAAACGGAAGGTCAATGGTGGGGACGTTCACTCCTAAATTTTTAAGACCCATGGATAGTGTTATATATGACAGGAGGAGGAATGTAACCCCCAGCAGACGATTGGGGAGACCGGACGTTATACGTTTATTTGTTTCAAGAAAAAGGCCGTAAAAGAGAAGTAACGGAAGAGTTCCCAGTCCAAGAACAGCCATAGCAGCAGCTCCCATGACTGCGTTCCCGCGTGCAAGTATGTACAGATAAGCCGGATATAGAATAGGACAGGGAAGAAGGGAGTGGAGACTTCCCCTCAGGCTTGAGGGGCGTGTCTCCCTTTGATCGGTTGCTTTGGTAAGACCGCGAAGCATTCGGTAAAGCCCCTGTCCAAGGCGTCCCAGGTACCCATCAACAAGTATCGAAGACCGTCCCCGGAGAAGGTAGCTGAAACCATAAAAAGCAATGATGGTTCCTATCAAAATACCGGTGCTTCCACGAATCACACTTATTGAATTCTCAATGCGCGCAGTTGCCTTAAAAACCTGACCGAGCATACCAAGACTGAGTCCTACAAGGGCGTAGGAACAGATACGGAAACCGTGGTAGCTCAGGTGTCGGGCAATGGAACGCCAGCTTATTCCGCGGGAATTCTTATCATTTTGACTATACAGTGTGATTAGCGGTCCGCACATTCCCAGACAATGTATTTCGGCAAGTAGTCCTACAACGAAAAAAATGCCAAGGTCGAGGAAAGAATGCATGACCACGTGTATGGATCCTTCAGACGGAGGATTCCTCAGGCGTTCCGGGCGAGAACATCGTGTAAAGAGAAATGGCTATCAGCCCGACACAGAGGAGCGTCCACAGTGCCGAACTGTCGATGAGAAGACCAAAAGCTATGACAGGTATGATCGCCAGGAAAACCAGTAAGGTCAAAAGCAATTGCATGGTTATCCTCCCGTGTTTTCAGTCGGGGATAAAAGAAATTACGGTGGCTAAAACCTCTTTTAAAACAAAAAATTATTTTAATATAAGTCGGGGTTTATTACCATTTACACATCATCCATAGACTGAAAATTTAACTAAAATCTGTACCAGTTAATTCAACGTTAGCCAGCGTTTTTATTATAATATATGTGATTCTCACCTTTGATTGTCTTCAAAATTGTAGTTGCTGTATGAATTACTTTTCGGAGGGTCACGTCCCATGAGTGATACTCAACGTTCATCCGACGACAACGATGGACACGAATTCACACCGTATGGTACGGCGGCTTTACTCAGTGTTTATTTTTTGATTCTGATTGTAATGTGGGTCTTTATGTACTTTATTGAGTTTCTCGGTAACGGCCCGACCATTGTCGGATAGGAGGTAAGCCGATGGATGTCCATTATCTTGAGAAAATCTGGATTGTGGCCGCTGTTTTTCTGATTCTTACATTTATCGGTACGGTGACCTACGGAGCACTGGGTCCCGGTGTCAGGATGGTTAGTAACGAAGGGGGGATTGTTCCGGAACCGAGCAAACCCGTCGAAAGTTCATCCTTTAAGGAACCGGGGGTCTACAAAACCGGGGTGAACACGTACGACGTGTACGTACTGGCCCGTCAATTCGTTTATCGTCCCCGAACGATAACTCTTCCTGCTAATAGTACGGTGACGTTTCACCTTACCAGTCCGGATGTGATTCACGGTTTTGAACTTGCTGGAACAAACGTAAATACTATGGCGATCCCGGGGCGTATTGGAAAATTCACAGTAAAGTTTGATGAAGTTGAGGACTACGGTTTGATCTGTCACGAGTACTGTGGAGTCGGTCATCACCTCATGGAAGGTAAAGTCGAAGTTGTACCCAAATCAGAGTTTGAATCACGGGAGGAAAGCTCCTGATGTTCTACGAAAAGTTTCCAACTGCATCACGAATTGTCAAAAGTTGTTTTACGGTCGCATTCATAGCCCTGGGTATCGGTGGGTTGTTCGGGTTAATTCAGGCGTTGCATCGGACTGGTCTCGTTGAGGAAATCATCAACCCGGCCCAGTATTACACCGTTTTAACGGCTCATGGGGTCTTACTGGCGTTAGTTTTCACATCCTTTTTTATAGCGGGCCTTTTCACCTGGGGAATCACGAGGAGCCTGGAACGTCCCTTTCTAACCCCGTGGTTTAGCTGGACCTGGTTCGGCACGATGTTGACCGGAACTGCCCTGGCGGGAGCGTCCATCTTTGGTGGGCTTCTGGACGTGGGGAAAATCCTCGGTCAACAGTTACAGGCCGACGTTCTGTTCACTTTCTACGCCCCCTTGAAGGCCCATCCGTTCTTTTACATTGGTGCCGCCGTATTAATAATCGGAACCTGGATGGCGGGGCTGGATTGGTTTCGATCCTACTGGAAATGGCGTGAGGATCATCCCGATGAACGTATTCCATTGCAGACGTTCATGGTCCACATGACGATGCTGATGTGGTACCTTTCGACGCTTGGTGTTGCCCTTGAAGTAGTAGTCTTTTTAATTCCCTGGTCATTGAACCTGATCGACAAAGTCGATCCACTTCTAACACGTACTATGTTCTGGTACTTCGGTCATCCCGTTGTCTACTTCTGGCTGCTACCGGGGTACCTTGTCTGGTACACGATCCTCCCAAAACTTTCCGGTGGACGCTTGTTCAGTGACCCGTTGGCCAGGGTTGTTTTTATACTCTTCCTGCTGCTTTCAACACCCGTCGGTTTTCACCACCAGTACGTTGACCCCGGGATATCCGAAGGGTTTAAGTTTCTTGCTATGACCAACACGATGTTTCTGCTGTTACCGAGTCTCCTGACGGCTTTTACCGTCATTGCCTCCGTCGAATACGGTGCCCGGCAGCGTGGTGGAGAAGGTTACTTCAGCTGGGTTACGAGTCTCCCCTGGGGGAAACCTGCCTTTTCCGGGTGTATTCTTGCCGGTCTCATGTTTGCCGCCGGTGGTTTCAGTGGCATGATCAACGCCGGTATGAACATTAACTACCTAATTCATAATACTCTCTGGGTCCCCGGTCACTTTCACCTTACCGTCGGAACCGCCGTGGCCCTTACGTTCATGGCAATAACGTACTGGTTGCTCCCTCAACTCACTGGCAAAGTGATTAAATTAAAATGGCTGGCATCCCTTCAGCCCTACGTCTGGTTCATCGGTATGACACTTATGTCGAACGCGATGCATCGAGCGGGCCTGGCGGGAGTGCCTCGTCGAACGGCGGATCCGACCTACCGTAACGCCAGTTTTGAGGGTGTTATCGGTGGTGTGCCCGAGATGCGCTGGCAGATCGGTATCGGGGGAACGTTACTATTTATTTCACTGTTAATGTTTCTTGTTGTGCTAACGGTAACGTGGTTAGGTCGACAATCGACTGCCCTGAGTCCGGATCAGTTTGAATTACTCGCACCGCTCTCAGGGCCGGAACATTCCCCGCGGATCCTCGACAACATGACCTTCTGGTTTGTGATTGCCGTACTGCTGGTCGTTATAGCCTACGCCGTACCCATCTGGAGTTTCCTTGCCAATGGGGCACTGTATCCCGGTACCACCCCGGTCATTCCGTAATTAACCGTTGCTTCATTGGAAAACAAACGGTGGATGGTCTACGTCCTGGTTCTGACTCTACTTGTTCCGCTCATTCTGGAAAGCTGGACGTTTTACAACATGTTCAGGAGGAAGATTACCGGAGGGACCCAAAAGAAGAGTCAACTTAAATCGTCCCTGAAACCTCACTATGCCGGACGTGGGGATGAGATTTTGCCCGAAACCGTTGCTCGTGAAGTAATCCGTGACATATATGTGGAAAGGCGGAACGATCGGTGGGGCTTCAGCTTAAGATTGTACGTAATGAATCCTTCGGACCGTTCTTATGAAATAAAAATTACCGAAGTTATTCTTCAAGATGGATCCTCCGTTAAGACGGGAGTCAGTAAAAAAATCGGTCCCGAGCAGGATAGTACCGTTGAAATCGATGTTGCACTTCCGACCAGAACCATTCCACGGACACTTCTCATTGGGACGAATTTGATTGATCGGAAGCAAACCAGGAAACACAAGACAAATCAAACCCAGAACGAGGTACATCTCTCGTCCGTACCTGTTCGAAAAAAATAGATCCGTACTCCCAGTAACCACACATTTGAGCAAGTAATACCTAAAGCTGTTATTTGTGCTTCTCAAAAATCGAGTCAACTAAACTTCCGAATCAAGCTATCTCCTATTTGATCTTGTTGGTTTAAAAAGAAGCACTTTTCCGATGGCCGCCAGTTCTTTTTAATTGTCCCCAGTAGACTGGACTGAAGTATCTGATAAATCCGAGCGAAGCCACTGTTGGTAATCTACCAATTTCTCATCGATTTCCTCTTTGGCCTCCGATGGGTTTGAGAGGGGCCTAACAGTGATCTGGTAACTGACCTGAACCCCGTCATGGGCCTTCACGAGCCCCATTAAAGCCGTAGGAGGTGTAATATTAAAATCCGTCATTTTTAAATCGAACTGTCCCTGAAGCTGTAATAACTCGTCGGTTGTACTGGTAACACTAGTTTCAATAGTGATACTATTTGCCGCCCCTGCCATAGCCAATCCACCCACCAGCTCCAGGTCGAAGTTTAACCCGTTTTTCTCCGCTTGCTCGTTAAAGTCTATCTTCTTAAATCGATTGTATTGAAAAATAATTATCCGGTGTTCATCGGCTTTTAGTGCGTTATACATGTCCGAGGTCATCCGCCGGTTATCGCACTCAAAGGAGTGGACGGGAACCCAGAGTAACCCTCTCGGGCGCTTGATTAGTGACTTGGCTACAAGCTCCTGGAGTCGATTCCTGTCGCTTTCCGCCAGAGCATTTCTGATTGACGGTAGACTGTTAGTTTTTAGCGGGAATGTTACAAAACCCTCCGGACTGTAACTTTTACAGTTCCAGTCCATAACGGTGGAAGAACCCGACAGGAAGATTTTACTGCTGGTGTCACTCACAGTGTAGGCAAGGGGACTGGTCGGGGATTGATTGGCTGCTACTACAGAGGGAGCGACAGAGAGAATCAGTAGTGTGACTATCGCAATGCTTCTACTAAGTGCTTCGAACTCGATGAGTTTTAACCTCAGAATGGGACAAACTAACGGCTAAAATTGACCTGGTCAGGTTATATGAATTGTAAACCGATAAATCTAAGGTCGAAGTACGGAATCGACGTGAACAGTAATATCGTCGTAGACCGTGATGGTCCACATTACGGTTGGGGGTTTTACCTTGTAATTTGTCATGTCCAGTTGGATCTGACCGCTGACCTGGATAACACCGTCCGGTGTAATATGTACTTTTACTGGTATACGAACCTTTCGCGTGGTCTTTTTGATCGTAAGGGTTCCAACAAGGTCAGCTTTGATTTTTTTCGGTGTGGTATCGATTAGTTCATTGGGTCTGACGGCATTAAGGTTAAAGCTAATAGTCGGATACTGGTTAGCCTCCAGGGCATTTCGCATGTGGTTGTTCATTCTTTCACCCTGGGCGCAGCCGATTTCGTTAACTGGTGCCTTTACGGTCGTCCGGTAGGTCGTGTCGGGTAGCCTTTGCAAAAGAGAATATAGGTCTTGAGTTGACTCCGGCGACCGAGGCAATTTCAAAGAACCGTTTGCAGGGACATCCTTGCAGACCCAGTCCCGAACTGATGAGGTGCCTTCGAACCAGACGTTACTCAGAATGGAATATGTGTCGGACGTGGCGTGAGCCTGAGGAATAACAACAAAAAAGGATAGCAACCCGAGGCATACGGCCAGGGTTATCCTGTAATTGCAGTCACTTAGATCGTTCATTGTTGCGGCCCTCCGGAGGCGTGCGAGAATATTCTGCTTGGACAAAGTGATTGAAACGCCAGTCGCCTGCAAATTAATAGGGGTTCACCGGCGGTCCCACCAAGGACGGGACCGCCAGCGTAAACCCTCTAAGGAAAAATGTACCAGATGATCATACTGAGCACTCTATCCTGTCAGTGAGCCTGAAAAGGATAAGGTTGCGTCCGTACCGGACGAACTTAGTAGGTCATTGAAAATTCGGCGATCAGCCCACTGAACTTTGGTGCTTTCGTGACGTCAACACCAAGAGCGGCATCCTGGGTGAAATTAGTGGCTTCCTCTTGCACGTACTCCAGTTTGCCGAGAAAACCGTCGAAGATCTGCACACCTCCACCGAGTTGAATGCGGTCAACGGTACCGGAGTTCATGCTTGCTCCGCCACTCATCGGTTCCCACTTGTCAACTTCGGCCGCACTGTAACGACCGGCAAGATAAACGTGTTTCGATAGATCTTGCGTGACCGTGAGACCGTAGTGGTTCCAGTCCTGTTCGGCGGTAGCGGAGGACGCGGCACCGTCGGCGTCGTCTTCGGTGTGAACTCCGTAAAGTGCATTCACGGAGAGTCCTTCCAGCGGGGTCGTGCGCAAATCGATCTG
>JBDGPI010000096.1:13455-16056 GCA_042219765.1 Salsurabacterium abyssinicum (SeqCode) | reverse complement strand
TTACCCGGCAGAACGTTCCCCGGGGCACCACCACCGCCAAAGACGCAACAGTAGCGACCGCCCATTCGTTCGGAGACGTAAAGGTGTCCCGGGCCGCTACCAAAACTGGGGGTCAATTCCGAACTGTCGAGGGTGTAAAAAGATCCTGCTAATTCGACGCCAGTAGCAACATTGCCCCAGATTTTACCGTGATAGGAGAACCCTTTGCCTTCGCTGGCATTTTCGGTTGAGTCCCCCTGGCCGAAGCCAAGGTTCCAGTTTACGGGTCCTTCCTTGCTGATAACCTCCATGCCGGCTTCGGTGGCGAGCGGTCGGACAATGTGGTTCCCGACCAGCGGATTGCGCTGTACGTCGGCGTTGATGGAACTGGTTTCCGGGTACCATCCGTACGCCACATCAAAAGCACCAATCTTGATATCAACGGTTTCCATGATTGGATTTAAAACCGCTGTTGGATATTCCGATGGAAACCGTTTAATGGTCATGTAGCCTTCGTGTCCCCACCATTTATCTGCGTGGACTCGGCTTGCCTGGGTCACATCGAAGTAAAGTTCGGCGTAGTCCTGTAACTCAATTCGCCAGTCCATGTTGGCAAATGCCGTATGAAACGTCGGATCGAGCTGACTGATGCTTCCGTTCCGATTGGACTGGTCCAGTACTTGCAATCCACCGACAGCGTGAACTTCGGTGTACCACTTAACGCCGTCGGTCTCACCAATCTTTACTACGGCTTGAGCTGGAGCGCTCAGCGTAAAAATAAAAAGTAAACCGAGAAGAGTCGATAGAACTTTTTTTGTATCCACCACGAACACCAACCTTTTTAGTGAAATTTGGGTTCATTCAAGTGATCCATTTTCCTCACAGTTAGGGTACTGGAACTGCTGATTATTGAATTCACCTCCATAAATTCGAAATTTACGGTTAAATTTGGATAGAGATTGTTAGAAATAAATTGTATCGGGTTTGAGACGGGCGCTCTACAGCAAAAAATGCCTATTTCATTGGGGAGAATTGGTGGTTTTACACTATTTTGTCCCGATGAATGGGTAGAAATCCCTGACGCTTGTGAGTTTGGTGATGCGTTATAACCGGTAGAGGTTCTGAGAGATCGTGAAGGTTAGAACAGGGTGGTCTCAGTTTACTCAAGATATAGTTCTACCAGTGAATCCGATAATGCCGGATCCACGTAGTTTCGGTCGTTTCTCTTGGCTTCTAGTGCCTCTTGAAGGGTTGGAATTTTGACGGGACATTGGAGGAAAAATTTGACGTCCAGTTTTTTTAATAATGGCATGCCGTCGAGGGATCCTGGGTGGAGTACGGCAAAAATTGGAATTTCGGCCGTCCGAGTTCTCAGGATCGTTACAAGTTTTTCTAAGTCACGAGTAGAGGATGTATCAAGGAGTAAGATTTTATAGGAGGATAGTTGCGCATCGTCAGGCAGAATGTCCTGAGGTGTTTTAAATACGTAGGGTTCGATGTTGTGCCGCGATCTATCGGTTAGTATTTTCGTTTCCGGTTTGTCCGAAACAATCAATATATCTTCCATTAAGTCTTCACTCGCTGTTACCAACGTTAAGCCTCTTCTCATTAATACACGGCTTGTATGGAAGATTATATGTACCGAGGATTACCGATATCTACAGGGAAAACCGCCCAATTTACGGGTGAAATTACGGGTATTTTACGGAATCACTTAAAAAAATGAGTGTGAAATCGC
Source organism: Salsurabacterium abyssinicum (SeqCode) (assembly GCA_042219765.1). Classification (GTDB taxonomy): domain Bacteria; phylum T1Sed10-126; class T1Sed10-126; order T1Sed10-126; family CAZEBV01; genus JBDGPI01. The sequence continues at coordinate 14,339 of JBDGPI010000096.1, read as the reverse complement.
AGAGGGGATAGGTTGAAATCACTCTATAGAATATAAAGTTACGGTCTGGCAAGGCTTGAGGATGCAATAGCGATTGTTTTTCGTAGGGTTAAACTTGGATTATCCGATGAGTCTCTAGTCCTCGGAGGAAATCAGTCCCCGGTCAAGCGCAAATCGAACAAGGTCCGCACGGTTGTCGAAACCCAGCTTGTCCATGATTTCAGCCCGGTGACTCTCGACTGTTCGGGGGCTGATGTTAAGTTTTTCGGCTACCTCCGTATTCGTATGTCCGTACGCCAGAAGCTCACAGACTTCCTGCTGTCGGTCGGTAAGTTCATCCAGCCGTGATGCTTCTTTATTTCCGGGTCGATCCGCCAGGGAGGATACGGCTTTGTCGGCGAGTTCCGGATCAATGTAGCGGTTTCCGTTATCGGCGGCTTTTATGGCTTCTATGACGTGATCGGATGCCTGCTTTTTGTTAAGGAATCCTTTAACCCCTATCTGCAGAAATTCTTTGAGGTAATACTCCTCGTCGTGCATCGTAAGTACGACGATAGAACAGAACTGGCACTCGTCCAGTACTTTTTCAGCGACGGTGGAGGCCGACGGTCCCGGCATGCTTATGTCGAGGACGAGTACTTCAAAATCAGGATCGGGTAATTGATCCAGGACCTGGTAACTGTCCTCGGCCTCACCGATGACGTCAATAGCGCCGTCCCCCTCGAGAATTTCACGCAGGCCTTCACGGAAGACGGCATGATCGTCGGCAATCATTACTTTAACAGTCATTATTGAACGCTCTCCTTGTCCAGTTCTGTAAGTTACTCGGGGTTGTCGGACAGTGGAACCACCGCTTTGATCTGGGTCCCGTGTCCGGGTTCCGTTTCAATGATGAAATCTCCGTC
>JBDGPI010000096.1:7781-13445 GCA_042219765.1 Salsurabacterium abyssinicum (SeqCode) | reverse complement strand
AGGAAGCTTACCCGTTGGTGTATAGTTCGTTTTCGGACAAAGGGATTACAGCTTTGACTTGCGTCCCGTGGCCGGATTCGGTTTCTACAATAAACTCTCCGTCAAGGTTAGCAATACGTTCCTGCATTCCTTGAATACCAAGGTACTCTCGCTCTTCTTCCTGCATAAGTTTATCAAGATCAAAACCAATACCATCGTCCTCAATCAGGACACTGACTTCATCGTCACGATGGTGTAGAAGTATGCTTATCTCATCGGCTTCGGAGTGAAGCAAGGCGTTTAAGAGGGCTTCTTGAACGATCCTGTAAAGGGCAATATCCAGGTTGTGTCCGAGGTTTGTCTGGTGACTCAAACCGGTGTATTCGAAACGGACGTTGGGTTCGTACTGGTCTTTTATTTCTTTAATGTGGTTATCTATGGCACAGGGAAGACCACAGTCGTCAAGGGCAGGGGGTCGTATTCGTGAGGAAAGCGAACGGACCTCATCGATAGTTCCCTCGACGTCGGATTTTAATGCTTCGAGCTCTCCGGTAGCCCCATCGGTCGCGTTAAGAATTTGTGACACTTTCATCTGGAGGGCCGAAAGTTTCTGTCCAATCTGATCGTGCAATTCTCTTCCGACCTTAGCTCGTTCACGTTCCTGTGCCGTGAAGAGTTCCTGGAGGAGTTTCTGCCGGCGGTTGGTCTCGTTAACGAGTTGGTCCGTCGTCCGTCTGAGGTTCATCATTAATCGGGTCGTGAAGAAGGTTGTACCGTAGAGTACGATACTGAAAGCTATAAGTCGTCCCAGGATAAAATACGAGCTGTGGGCTACGTGTATTTGGATATTACTTGTGACAATCTGGGGTGAGAGTTTGAGGGTATGATGGGGTATTAAACCTGAGTACTCACCGACTGCCATGGTTCCACAGAGGACGGTGGCAAGGGTGGTGAAAGCGAAGGCTGGTCCGGGACGAAAAATAATTGATGCCATTATGACGTGGAATAAATAAAGCAGGAAAAAGGGGTTTTCCATTCCGCCTGAATAATGAAGCATGGCGGTTAGTATGAGCAAGTCCAGGATAATTTGAACACTTAAAATTAGGCTGTAGCTATTTCGCTTTTGTTGCCAGAGGCTGTAGAAAAGGTTTAGCACGGCAAGTAGGGTGACAAGCCCAAAGAGGGTTAGGACCATGTTCGTTGTCGGGATAACGGACGCCAGAACTCCAGATAGATAAATTGCTATTCCGCTGAGCAGCACTGCCACCCAGCGCAATCGTACCAGCCACTTTGCGAAAAGCTTACGGGACTCGAGGTTGTAATTGGAAGAATCTGTTTCAGCCAGATTCAGTGCCCGCTTTCCGAGGGAAAAGAAATCCTTCTTGAGAAAAAACCACCATAGAATCAAACCTACGAGAAGGGATGTGCCTATGCCCCGGGTGAGGTGAAAATAATAAATTAAATTAGGATAGGCATCCTCGAGCCAATAATTTTCGAGAATCTCGTAGGTACCGAATACGAGGGCAATGACTCCGATAATCGAAAGAAGCGCCGGCCAGAGTCGTTTCAGGAAAGTTTTGAAGGTCAAGAGGATTATCCACCAAACCCGTCCAATGGATCAATACGAACTATTTCAGTACTGGCAGAATGCTTCCGGAAACAAAAATTAATCAAAGACGAAATCCACTATCAATTATACCTAATCGTCTGGATAGTCGGTCGGGATGTTTCTTTCTCAGTCAGGTGGTAAGATTCTCACTGGCCGGATTGTCGTGATTTAACGGGCAACTGATAGCATTATGGATCCCCGGGGCAAAAAAGCCCCGGGGGAACCCGATAGCGACGGTGAATCACAGTGTTATCCGACAACGTCCTTTATCTTTGTCGGACTTTCGGCTGCAATGACTTCGTCGAGCTTGTTCAGAGTCTGTGCGAAGAGGCTGATAACATCATCCATGGTTACAATGTCCACCAGTTTGCCTTCGTCAATCACCGGAAGCCGGCGAACGTTGGACTGAGCCATTGCCTTGACGAGTTCAAGCAGACTGGCACCGGCTTCAACAGTATCCACCGGTGATCTCATGATGTCCTCGGCAATAAGTTCCTTGGAGTCAAAGCCCGACGTTCCGATTGCCAGGGCCAGATCCCTGTCGGTAACAATTCCAACTGGACTCCCGTTATCCGTGATTACCACACAGCCTACGTTAAATTTTTCCATTAACTGAGCGAGCCGATAAGCAGTTTCTTCGGGTTCAGCTTTAACCACGGGTTTTTCTTTGGACGACGAACTGTTGGTGTCTCCCATCGAAAAGACCTCCTGTCAGAAGATAGGTCCTGATTGTTACTGCGAAGCTAAACCTGTTTACCCCGGGTATCTACAAACGTCTCAAAATATTTTGAGACGTTTGCTTCACCCCGTTATGTTCTCCAGGTAACACTTAATCACATCCCAATCATAGCGTTTTTGAAATAACCTCACTACAGGAAAAATCCCCTAATTTACGGTTAGGATGGGGGAAACCTACGGTAAGAAGGCGGATACTTGTAGCCAGGATTCAACTGACAGGAAGTACCGATTTGAGGTGCTGGTAACAGGTCTGGAGCGACAAGCACAGTAGACCTATTCTTCCGGGGGGGATTACGAGATGAGGAATATGACTTCTATCGGTTCCTGAGTAAATAGGAAATGAAAGTCAACTTGAAGAAAATAATAGGTTGATTCGCAATTTACAATTTGGGTAGCCGTTTCAGAAACTCATACAGCTTGCCACGGTGCCAGTCTCGTTTGCCCTGGAGTTTCATGATCGGTTGACCTTTGGGGGTAATAACCCAGGTAACCGGAAGTCCCTCAACCCTAAATTTGTCACTTGTTTTACCCTTTTGGTCCAGCAAAATTGGCAGGGATAAATCGTGTTGGCTAAGAAAAGACTTCACGGTCGTTCGGGATTCCATCACATTGATCGGACGGACCACGAAATGAGCAGGGTTGAGTTGATTACGTAACGTCTCAAAGGAGGACATCTCCTCACGGCAGGGGGGACACCAGCTGGCCCAGAAGTTCAGAATGAGCCATTTTCCTCGATACTTCGACAGATGGATGGAGGAGTTGTCTAACGTGGTTAAGCGGATCTCGGGTGCCTCAGTATCTATTGAATCAAACTCAAAGCCGAGCTTCGAGGCTTGTCGGCGCAGTTCAGGATGCAGGGTATCGGTCGGTTTCGGACCGTTGGGTACACTTTTCGAACCTTGATCGACAATTGACGCTTTGAATTTACTCCTCGGGGTGTTCTGGGACTGTGTCCTTTTTATTTGGTAGAAACCAAAAACAGACAATAGAATAATAAGTGAAACGAAGAACCTTACGATCCATTTCATTTTCCCGGTCTCCCGTCATTGCTGGACTGATTTCTTTCCACTGACCGGATCCAGAGAACAAACCCTGTCACGAGTCCACCCGGGAGCAGGATCAGGCCGGCAGTCGTTCCGTAATAGGCGTATCGCGCCAGGGGACTGCCCTCGGTGAAGCAGACGCTGCAAGCATGGACGTCCCGGAGTGGCGAAACAATCCAGGCGAGGAGCAGACAAATAAATAACGTCCTGCGAGTAAGGACAGTCATCGATTTCATCCCTCTAAACGGACGTTTTCAGGACAGACCATACGTCGTCAGGAAAAGGACCGGCCAGACTCCGACGACGAAAAACCAGAACAGTGACGGAACAAAATAGTTCATTATTGATTCTCCAAATTCCTCGTTACGCAGGCGAGACTCCACCCAGAGGAGAACACAAAGTCCCCCGACCGCGTGGAGTGCGTGACTCCCAACAATGGCGTAAAAGAAGCCTCCGTAAGCGCTCGTTTTAGCCGTCAAACCATGACCCAGCAGTCGAACCCATTCGTAACCCTGCACGCACAAAAATAAAACGCCGAGGAAAAGAGACGAGCGAAAAAGAGTTTTGTTCCACGATAATTGTCGAAACGATTCCGCCAGGCATAAGCCGCTACCGAGCAGAACCACCGTGTTGAGCAGGGAGAGACTTACGGGTAATCGTGGTTGCCCCGGTGGGGGCCAGCCGGATCCTCCTTGAGACCAGAGCACACTCTGGGCCACGATTAATCCCGCAAAAAACATAACCTCGGTCATCAGGAATACGATCATTCCCACCATAGCCGGATCAAGGCTCGATTCACGTTTATTCATTCTGTTCAGCGTTAAGGAACTCAACGCAACTCACCGCCTGTGTGAAATTAGAAAGCTACAGGGCCGCCATGCCATTCCAGACAATATCCGGGTAGAGAAGGAAAAACATGTAAACCATGGCAATGAAACATCCCGCCATGATTAGGGTGATGAATCGGGGTTCAAGATTCAGATGCATGTAAATGCGGAGTACAAGGTAAGCCTTTGAAACTGCCACACCGTAAATGATCAGGGTACTGATGGTTCCTGAATCGTAGAACGTGGCCGGGATACTTAACGTCAATAATCCGATTAACAGTACGTAGACCAGTACGTATTTACCGGCAGAAGCCTGCTTCGACGCCATCGTTATGACCTCCAAGATCAATTTGCCAAAACCGGTCTAATTGTTCAAAACCGATGACCCAAAACCATTGAGAATTAATAACTCAATCAGCATCGTTTGCTCGATAGCGACCTGACAACTGTCAGATCGTGTACATTAGCGGATAGAGAAAAATCCAGACAAGATCAACGAAGTGCCAGTACAGACCGACCGGCGCCACGGCGGAGAGGGAATCGTCCACTGCAACCCGTTTGGCCGTCCAGAGCCAGGCCCCGAGTCCACCGATGACGTGAAGGGCGTGCAGGCCGGTCATCGTGTAGTAGAATCCAAAGAACAAATTCGTCGAGGGTACGACTCCGTGATGAATGTGTTCGTAATATTCGTAAGCCTTCAGTCCGAGAAAAACCACACCCAGAAGCAGGGTGAGACCGATCCACTTGAGAGTGCTTCCCACGTCCTGAGTTTCGGCCGAATGGTGTGCCAGGACGACGGTTAGACTGCTCGTTAGTAAAATATAGGTGTTGATGGTTCCAATCCAGAACAAGTTATGCGAGGCCTGTCCCTGCCACCCACCGTTCGTGATGCTGAGAAGCAGGAAGGAAGCAAATAATCCCCCGAACGTAACGACTTCGGACGCCAGGAACCACCACATTCCCATTCGGTTTGAGGGTACCGGAAAGTCCTCGTAACGGTCGTCTCCGGCAACAGCGGCTGTATCACTCATTGTTGTCCTCCTTTTTTCGCTGATTGGTTAACGTTCAGTCCATCCGTCCAATAAATTGCATCCTGTACTGGACGTTCGACGACTTTCGACCTTTGACTTTCGACTTTTGACTGCCCTTACTCCTCCCACTGGGGCCAGTAGTCCTTCTCGTCATGATCCGGGTGATTGAATTCGTAAGGCCGGCGGTGAACCGACGGTACTGTTTCGAAGTTACCGTGTCCTGGCGCCGGGGGAGCCAGCCACTCGAGGGTGGTGGCCTCCCAGGGGTTGGACTCGGTGTCCATGCTCCGGAAAAAACTGAGAGCGATGGCGGCAAACAGAAAGACCTGAGAGCCCAGTAGACCGTAGAGGCCATAAGTCGACCATTCGTGCAGGTACTGAAGTCCCTGTAGAAACTCGAACTGTGTGGGGTCGTAAATGCGGCGCTGGTTTCCGGC
>JBDGPI010000096.1:0-7771 GCA_042219765.1 Salsurabacterium abyssinicum (SeqCode) | reverse complement strand
CCCACGAAAAACAGGGGGATAAACGTGAGGCTGAAGAAAATAGCCGTTCCCCAGAAGTGAAGTTTTCCCAGCGTTTCGTTCAGTTTCCGGCCAAACATCTTGGGCCACCAGTAATAAATTCCCGCCATGCCCCCGAAAAATATCGAGGGAAATAAGGTGAAGTGGAAATGTGCCACGACGAAATAGGTATCGTGCATGTAGATATCCGACGCATAGGCTCCGAGGGGAATTCCTGTACATCCGCCGACGAGAAAAAGACCTATCATTCCCAGGGCATACAACATCGGCGTGGTCAACCTGATGTCCCCGCGCCAGAGAGTGGCAATGTAAGAAAATATGATGACCGCAAACGGAACGGAAATTAGTATCGTAAAGAGTCCAAAGGGCATCGCCAGCCTCGGATCCATGCCGCTAATGAACTGATGATGAGCCCAGACAATGAAACTCAGCACGGCCGCTATGAACGTGGACCAGACGATCATGTCGTAGCCGAAGAGCGTTTTCCGTGAAAAGGTCGGGAGCACTTCGGCGACAACTCCTAGAGCCGGCAGGAAAATTACGTAAACTTCCGGGTGACCAAAGAACCAGAAAAGGTGCTGCCAGAGAAGGGGGTCACCACCGGCCTCCGGGAGAAAAAAGCCCGTGGCAAAGAGAAGATCCATTTCAAGCAGGACGGCACCCGCTATAAGGGGACCGACCGAGAGCATGAACGCAAAGGACGCAACGACTTCCATCCAGACCAGGATGGGCATGTCAAAAAGCCCCATACCGGGCGCCCGCATGGTCAGGGGAGTGGTCATAAAATTGATACCGCCGATAAGCACCGAAATGAATTCCAGGGCAATGGCAAGTAACCAGGTGGCCTGTGACCAGGGGACTCCCTGAGCCGAAAGGGGAGGATAGGCCGTCCAGCCCGCGGCGGCTCCACCGCCGGGCATGAAAAAGGAAATGATCAATACTACGGCCGAAAGAAAAAAGGTCCAGTAGGAAAGCATGTTTAACCGTGGGAAAGCCATGTCGGGTGCCCCAATCATCAAGGGGATTAATAAATTCCCGAAAAACCCCAGCATTATCGGCATGGCAACCCAGAAAACCATGATCGCGCCGTGATTTGTTACCAGCGCGTTGTAAAAACCCGGACTAATCCGTCCTATAAGTGGGATATCCGTTCCCGGAAATGCAAGCTGGATTCTCATTAGCAGGGCGGTTAACCCACCCAGAAGTGCCATGAACAATCCCGTGAACAGGTATTGCTTGGCGATCGTCTTGTGGTCGAGTGAAAATACGTAAGTCGTGATAAACTCCTTCATTCGCTCTGACCTCCCGAAGATGCTATCCCGAGTTCAGCGTATGGTTTACTTGGCTTTGAATGGGTGATTGAAATAAGTCCAGTGAAGTGCAGTTGAAACGAGGATTAGGATTCTTCCTTGATCCAGTTCTTGTACTCGTCCTGTTCGTGAACGATTAATTTGGCCTTCATCACGCCGTGGCCGACCCCACAGAGTTCGGCACAGGCGATTTCGTATTCACCTGTCTTCGTGGCCTTGAACCATCCCTTAATCGTGCGCCCGGGGACGGCATCCTGTTTTAACCGGAGTGTTGGAACCCAGAAGCTGTGGATAACGTCCAGGGACGTCAGATCAAAGACAACGTTACTGTTGACCGGGACGTGCAGACGGTTCCGGGTGCTGATATCGTCCTCGGTACCCAGTTCCCCGTCGGAACCGGCGTGAAGAAATTTCCAGGAAAATTGCTGTCCGGTTATCTTTACACGGGTTTCGGCTTTTGGGCGATGTTCTTTGATGTGGGCCCAGGCCGATTGCTGCCAGAAATCAATGGCCAGGTCGCAGCTGAGTACGAGTGCCCCCGGAACGAGAACAATCGCCATAACGGACCATTTGTTGGCCGGGACGTAGGGAACGTCGGTTTCGGATCCATCCGTGTTCCAGTTCTTAATAACGAAATAAAAGAGGAATCCCTGGGCAAGCAGGAACCAGAACCCCACTACGTAGTACACGGTGTACATCACACTGTCGATCTGTCCGCCGAAGGACGCGATATTTTCTGGAAGCCACTGTAGCACGGGTCAATCCTCCGTTCCTGAGAAAATTTAATCCTGCGCTTCTTGCTTCTGAGCCCAGCGGCATGACTTGACGTTCGCCGGGTCACAGTTACGAATCGTCCAGCAGTCGTTAAGCTCGAGCATTCTTGCGAGAGTTTTTCGGTCGAAACCCTCGTCCTGGATCATTTCTCGAAGGCAACGAATCCAGGTGAGATCGGCCTCGGTGTAGTTACGGTAGTTGTTATCCGGTTCCCGTTTCGCTGAGTGAAGTCCTAATTTGTCGTACTGGATAAGGGTGTTCCGGTGTACACCGAGACGGTCGGCCGCTTCTTTAATTCTCATGGTCCGAACCCCCACAGCGATCAATGTAGAGTTAGTTAGAGTAATCTAGCGTTGAATTTCGATGTATGATCTGGCTCATACCGGGAAATGAATTACCCGGGTTTCGGTTATCCCCGACCTAACTCAGGCCTGGCTCAACCTCGTCTTAGCGTTCGGCCAGTCAGGGGGTTACCTTTCGTGCGGACGCGGTATAGAACGCTCTGAGACGCCGTAACACCTCTTCAATAATTTCAAAGAAAAGCCTGAGGGGGTAGAAATTAAGGTCCTCCGGACAGAATGGTAGTGGATCGCAACTGATGGATTCACACTTATCGATCTCGGGTCTGACGGCTGATTCAAGGTGTCCGCGAAGCTGTCTTTCCAGACGGGTCAACGAGGTGTCCTTTCGATTGCTGTATTCGACCAGTGTGGTCTCCCAGCGGTCCCTCGAGTAGCCGGTCTGAACGAAAAATTCGACCGTCAGGGGGTAACGGTTTATAACATCGGCCAGCGTGTCAGTTGGCGATAATTTCAGTTTCACGGTTTAAGTTCCCGTCCGGTTGGATGGTCCGGATTGGCTCGGACTCAAGAATGTCCTCAAGGGTATTTGAGTTGTGAGTAGCCGTCCGAAGGGCTGGCAGTAAGGGGGTTGCGTAAAGTCCGGGATAAGGGCTTACTCCCTCACCGGACGTTCGGAGAAAAACCCCGGATAAGCGGTCCGGGCACTGGTCCCATCGATCAGTGAGTCTGTCTAGGGTTGAAGGCTCGGGTGGTTTCCGCTCCGCGGAGACCACCACCACGGGTTGCCGCAGGACTTTGAGTATGGAGCGTATACCGGATAGAGTCGTCCCCGTGTCCGGCTCTTCCTCCTTTATAACGTGTGTATCAAACTGTTTCTCCGGGACCTGTTCTGAGGGTCCTGAAAGGTAGATAAACGGGAATTTGCGGCTGAGGGTCCCGTGGATTGCAGCCAGCTGTTCGTTGCAATCCTCGAGGTCCGAACTTGTTCTTACAATGCCACAGAGAACTTTTTCTCCCATTTCGATCATCCGGTAAGGTGTGAAGGATCCGGCTCCAGGTAACTTTCATCATTCCGTTCCTTCTGGCTCAGATAGCATGATGGATCCCGGCCCCAGAGGTTCCCACTGGCTTCAGCCCGTAGCCTGAGTCCGCCCCCGCAGAGGTCCAGGAACTCACAGGACTGACAGGGTTCATCCAGAAGCGGTTTCCGGTTTCTGAGGTTCTCGAGGAAACCGTCGGACTCATCCGTCCAGATATCGGAAAACGGCCTGTTTTTGATGTTCCCGAGGGTACGGGACATCCAGAACTGGTTCGGGTGGACCCGTCCGTAAAAATCAATCGAAGCAATACCCACCCCGCTGGAATTCAGTCCACCCCCGTTCCACTCCAGTAAATCTTTAACCTGATCAGCTCTACGCGGGCGGTCCTGGAGAAGTTTTTTGTAGAGGTAGGCGTTGTCGACGGGATTAGCCACGGTTAGTACCTCGAGGCGGTTACCCTGTTTGTGGGCCTGCCGGGTTCGCTCCAGGATGGTTTCGACGGCCGAGCGGCGCTCTTCATCGGTCAAGTCGGCGTTGCTGATCTCCTTTCCGCGGCCGGCGTAGGCCAGGTGATAGAAGCAGACGCGATCGATGTTTTCCTCCTCCAGTAGGTCAAAGACCTCGTCGAGTTGACCGACGTTGTAGGAGGTCAGTGTCATCCGTAGACCGACTTTCTGGTTGACCTTTTTGCAGTTCCGGATACCGTCGAGTGCTCTTTCGAATGCACCCTCAAGTCCCCGAAAGTCATCGTTCAGGTCACCAATTCCATCAAGACTCACTCCTACGTACCGGAGTGAGGACTCCTTCAGCTTGACGGCGCGTTCTTCGTCGATGAGCGTTCCATTGGTGGAAATAGTTGTTCGGAGACCGAGTTCCTCAGTTTTTTTAAGTATCGGGTCGAAGTCCCGGTGGACGAGTGGTTCGCCCCCCGACAACAATACGGCGGGCACGTCAAATTCGGCGAGGTCCTCCAGCGTTGATAGGATCGTCGACGTTTCAAGCTGGCCGGGATAATGCTTGCGGTCCGACCCCGAGTAGCAGTGTACGCACCTTAGGTTACAGTCCCGGGTTATGTTGAAAACCACTACCGGCTTACGGTCCTGCCCGCTATTGGGGGTGTCCGTGTCGCCGGACTTTCCGTAACGAAGGCTGTCGCCGTCCTGATTGCTCCCACAGTATAGGCTTGAGACATCCAGCATGATTCTACCTCCCTAAGCAGTTCTGGAGCCGGAATAGCGTGACGGTTGTTGAAATCGACCCGGCAGGAACGGTTTGAGTTCACTGGGGGGTTGACCGTCGAGAATAGTTTGACTCAGAAGTTTCTCAGTTATTGGTGTCAGTAAAATTCCATTTCGATAATGACCGGTTGCAAAATAGAGGTTCGGGGTAACCGAGCTTGGTCCAATGATCGGCTTATTGTCCAGGGGGGCCGGCCGGTCCCCCGACCAGGTTTCCTGGAGCGGACAATCCCGAAGTCCCGGAATGACTCTGGAGGACTGTTCCAGCAGTGTCATGATTTCCCCGGCGGTATTGCCCGGAGTGAACCCTTTTTCCTCCACGGAGGCCCCCACGATTATCCGCTCGGGGTCATGGGGTACGCAGTAAAAATTCGGTGAGCGGACAATGGTATCCAGGTTGACCTTCGGGTCGGGTCGAACGGAGAAGGCTTGTCCCTTGACGGGACGTACCGGCAGTGAATCCCTTTCCTTCAAGCCGTTCAGCTTCCCCGACCATGCCCCGGCAGCAATAATCAGCCTGGACACCTGGACCGAGCCCCGGCGAGTTCGAAGACAGTTGACCCGCCCGTCCTCGCCGTATTCGATTACCTCGACTGGGTCATTGATTCTTAAATCCACCCCGCGTTTTTGGGCCCGTTGCCTCAGGGCGAGGCCCAGAAGGCGGTTGTTGATGTGACCCTCAGCCTCGAAGTAAATTCCCGTTTCAACCGACTCCGAAAGATGGGAGACCTGCCGGCGGAGTTGACGTTGAGACAACCGCTCGAAGCTCAGGCCTAGGCGGGATTGGTAGCGGGCCAGTCGATTAAGTTCGGTAACTTGCTGTTCGTCGACGGCAACGAATAATGAACCGTTCCGCCGGTACCCGAGGCGTCCCCTGGTGGCCTGCCGTAGTGAACTGACGAAATCAGGGAACCTTTCAAGGCTCCTTCGGTTCAATTCCAGAAGGTCCTCCTCACCAAATTCCGTCTCCATAAATGGAGCCAGCATCCCGCCGGACGCGTAGGTGGCTTCCCGGCAGGTATGCTTGCGGTCGAACAGAACGACCCGTTCGAAGTGCTGGGCCAACCGGCCGGCCAGCGCAAGTCCAATCGTTCCCCCACCGACGATCCCAAGGTCAGCCGTTTCCACTTTAGTCGGCCTCCCTGGGGTGTGTTTCGGACGGTTGGCGGAGCCGGTACCGTTTCGGTTCGTAAGTGCAGGCCGGATCCTCCGAAAGGTAACTCCCGTGCTCGGCGTATGCATTGGCCCGGCTTCCCCCACACTCTCGTTTGAACTCACAGAGCCCGCACCGACCGGTTAGTTCCCGATCCCGGATGGATTGAAACGCCTCGCTGTGACGGTAGATTTCGAGGGCGTCCGTGTTTTTTACGTTGCCGGTTTTAACCGGCAGAAACCCGCTGGGATAAACGTCGCCCGTGTGCGAAATAAACATAATCCCGTCGCCGTCGACAATGCCGGGCCGACGGGGGGCGTCCGTGTTACGAATTTTCCAGCGTCGGAAGTGCGGCGCATTGGTCGTCTTAACCTTGGGCGAATTTTGTTCGGACCAACGGTGGAGGAACTCGAAGGTCTTTTCAGTTTCAGCCGGGGGGATCGGTGTTAGGTTTTTCCCTTCCCCGGTTCGCACCAGAAAGAAAAGTGCCCAGCGAAAAGCGTTGATCTCCGAGACGATGTCCCCGATCCGTTCCAGCGAATCATAGGTTTGTTCACAGACGGTCGTGTTGATCTGAAGTGGTATGTCCAGTTCATGCGCAATCCGAACACCACGTAGCGTGTGAATGAAGGACCCCTCTTCCCCCCGGAACTTGTCCTGGGACGTCCGGTCGGGACCGTCCAGGCTAAGGGCCATCATCATGAGACCGGCGTCCTTTAGTTCGGCCATCCTATCCTGGGTTAGAAGAGGAGTCGTGCTCGGCGTTAATGCTGGCTTGAGGCCGACGTTACTGCAGTGATCGATCAGATCCGGTAAATCCGGACGACGAAACGGATCACCACCGGTAAAGACGACAACGCAGCTCGTTTCTTCTCCTATCGCCGTAAGCTGATCCCGGATTTGCTGGGTTGTAAGTTCGGCCGGATGACGTCTGGGGATTGCCTCGGCGCGGCAGTGACTGCACTTCAGATCACAGGCCTGGGTGATCTCGAGGAAAATCAAAGCCGGTGAATCCTCGTACGGTGATGGACCGGTAGCAGTGTCCACGAAAAAAACCTCCTTAAAGTTGATAGAAGCCTATGTAACGAGCCGGTTCGATCGGTATGACCTCGCTCATAAGAGATGAAAAACCCCGGAGTCACACTTAATAGAGAATCCGAAGTTTTCACGCCCCCAGCCGGAGGAGGTTTATTGGATGAGCAGCTTAACGTCGGATGAGCGGATCGTTTTGAATAACCTTCAGGGAGGGTTGCCGATCACCCCGAGACCCTTCGAGAAGCTCTCCGAAGAACTGGGACTGGACGAAGGGACGATTCTTGGTACGTTGCGAAGGTTGCGAAAAAATAACCGTTTAAGCCGCTTCGGGGCAGTCCTCAACACCCGCGCCATGGGTGGTGATAGCCGGCTGGCGGCCGTGAGTGTACCGGAGGATTCCCGAGATCAAGCAGCATCCGTTATCAATGACTATCGAACGGTCACTCACAACTACGTGCGCGACCATGATCTGAACCTGTGGTTTGTACTGTCCGCACGGTCGGCCGATCGAATTGATTCGACTATGGGCGCGATTGAGGATGAACTCGGTGAGACTGTCTTTGATCTACCAAAATTGACGGAGTACTACGTCGGTCTGAGGTTTAAGTTCCTCGAGGATGGTTCGGTGAAGACTGTTTCCGTCGATGACGACTACGGGCACGTACCCGAGGGCGAGTCAAACGGTTTGTCCGAACGGCAGCGGGACTTAATTCTGGAACTCCAGGATGGATTGCCCCTGACGAAACGCCCCTACCGGGATCTTGGTGGTCAGGTTGGTTTCACGGAGCAGACGACCATGAACGTTCTCGAGAGCCTGCTTGAGGAAGGCAAAATCAAGCGCCTGGGTTGTGTGCCGAATCATTATGCGCTCGGAATACGCGGTAATGGAATGGTCGTGTTT
>JBDGPI010000095.1:0-7664 GCA_042219765.1 Salsurabacterium abyssinicum (SeqCode) | reverse complement strand
TGACTAACTTGACGTTACAACTTCCTTGACCCTATACCATGCTAAAGGGTTTATAATTTGGATGAGCCGTTAGCAATCAGCACTCAGCTGTCAGCCAAAAACGTAAGAAACACGAGGAGAAAAGATATGGCGCTTACCACGGGCGACGTAGCCGACGAAGCTGGCGTCGATTACCAGACGGTCCTCTATTACGAGCGGGAAGGTCTGATTGAGAAACCGCCCCGGCTGGATAATGGTTACCGTCAGTATCCACAAAACACGGTCCGAACCATTCAATTTATCCAGCGAGCGAAAGACCTGGGGTTCACGCTCGAGGAAACTCGAAAGCTTCTCGAGATTCGGGACGGGTCGAATGCCGATTGTGACGAGGTAGAGTCCTTTGCTCGAGATAAGCGAAGGGACTTACAAACCCGAATCGAAAAACTGCAAAAGATGGAATCGGTCTTGTCCGATTTGATCGAGGAATGTGCCGATGGTGAATACGAGTATTGTCCGATTCTGGAAACCCTGACCGAGGACGAAACCAATGGCTCAACAGACTGAGACGGTCGACAAAGAATCCTGTTCGACCTGCGAACCGGACGCCGTCGAAGACGCCACGGGAATACTCTCCGCTCTACTCGCGTCGAGCTGTTGCTGGATCCCGGCGTTTGCCGCGCTGGCGGGATTTTCCGCCGTGGGAGCCGGTGTGGTCATGATGAAATACCACACTCCGCTCGCCCTGGTGGCGCTGTGCCTTCTCGGGGTGTCCTGGTGGTTGTTTTTGCGCAAACGATGGAACGGCGCCGTTCCATGGAACAGTGGATACGCTCACTGGATCATTTTATCCGCCAGTTCCGTTGTCGTCCTGCTTTATTCCATCATCGGATGGCTGTTCCCGTCCGTCTTCATCTACCTGATGTGAGGTCATATCCATGAACCGACTGAGTCTGATTGTTTGTCTGGGTCTTATCGTGAGCCTGGGGCTTATTGGTTGCGGTGAGTCCGTCAATTACGACAAAGCAAAGCAACAAGCCGGCGAGAATACGAAGGAGTACCTGCTTCACGTCAGCGGTATGACCTGAGGAATGTGTGTCCGCTCCGTGCGAGCGGGAATCACGTCCGTGAAAGGCGTGAAAGCGGTTGAAGTCAGCCTGGAGAACGGTACGGCAAAGGTGCTGTGTAAAAAGAACGTAAAGCCCGAGCAATTAATCAACGCAGTGAAGGAAGCGGGGTACAAGGCCAAATTATCAAAAGAGCAATCGTAATCTCAGATCGATAATAAGTCACTTCTGTAATCATGGGAGAGTTGATATCCATGAACGAAACCAAACAGACTGATCAAGCAACTCAATCCGAAGCCAGTGGAGAAGCCTGTGGCTGGCAGGAAGGATCGACCGGTATTCTGGCCGGACTCTTTGCGGCCGTTTGCTGTACGTTCCCGCCACTTCTGGCGGCGCTTGGGTTGACCGGACTGGCCGGAGTCCTTTCCGCCATGCCGTTTGCGTATCACCTGGTTCTTCAGTGGGTCGCCCTCGGATTCATTGCCATCGGCTGGTGGTTGTTTTTTAGGGCCTGGTTTCGATTTAAAGGGGACGCCCGTTGGTCGTGGCCGAATATAACCACCGGCGTGATTATGGTTCTCGCTACCGTCTACGTCCTAAAGACCTTCATCGGCCACATGCTTCTTATGCCCAAGGCACCGTTTTAATCTCATGACTTCCTTTTCATTTACGAGACAAAAAGAAACCTGAGTGATATACAACGAAGGACCGAAATTTGCGCGAAGCCACGTACAGGAAAAAAACTGTTTTTCCGTAACCGTTTGGAAAATCTTTGGAGGTTGAAGACATGAGTGCCGAGACGTCCTACGACCTCGTCGTGCTCGGCGGCGGTGCAGCAGCGTTCGCCGCGATCACCGAAGCCGGCGAACGGGGCTTGTCCGCGGCCTTGGTGAACACCGGCCTTCCGCTGGGCGGCACCTGTGTCAACGTTGGATGTGTACCCAGCAAACACTTGCTGGCAGTGGCTCACGAAACCTTCGGGCCTCCCAATAACCCGTTTAACGCGATTCGCTATTCCGAGGAGCAACCGGATTTTGACTGGTCGACCGCCCTCGACGAAAAAGACGAACTCGTGGAGACGGTCCGCGGATCAAATTACTACGACGTGGCCGACTACTACGACGCTGACGTTTACGAAGGCCGGAGGCGCTTCGTCGATGATACGACGATTGAAGTGGTCGAGGGCAAGGATCAAGGAACCCGCATCACCGGTGAAAAAAGCCTGGTCGCCACGGGAAGTTCCCCCAAAATCCCCGACATCAAGGGCCTTGACGAGATTGATTTTTTAACCAGCGAATCGATTCTCACCCGTGAGAACCAGCCCGACAGCGTGTTGGTCGTCGGAGCCGGATACGTCGGACTGGAATGGGGACAGATCCTCAATCACCTGGGTACGGACGTCACGATTTTCCAACGTTCCGAGCGTGTTCTCTCGAAGATGGAGGGCATGATCGGGCGAACCGTCCAGGACATTTTTGAAGACGAAGGGGTCGAGGTCGTGACGGAGGCCCAGGTTTCACGAGTCGGAGAAGACGGTGAGGAAGAAATTTATGCCGAGACGGAAACCAATGGGGAAACCCGGATGTTCACGGCCAGTGACCTGTTCATGGCCACCGGCGTAAAGGCCAATACGAAGGATATTGGTTTGGAGGAAATCGGTATAGAAACTGACGAGCAGGGTGCTGTTGTCATTGATGAATCCATGCAAACCTCCAACTCGAACGTCTACGGCGCCGGGGACTGCGCGAACACTTTAGCCCTTGAGACCGTCGCCGCGAAAGAAGGAAACTTCACGGTTAAGAACGCCTTTGGGAATGAACATCGAACCATCAACTACAAGGCCATACCAAAAGTGATTTATACCCGGCCCGAGATTGCCTCGGTGGGTGTGACCGAACTGGAATACATGGACGAACACGGAACCTGCTCCTGCCGGACGGTCCAACTCGGCGAGGTGCCTCGAGCCCTCGCCGTGAAGGACACGCGGGGCTTCCTACAGGTGGTCAAGCACCACGGAACTGACGAAATCATGGGCGTTCACATGGTAAGCCGCCGGGCAGGCGACATCATCCCGGAAGCTACGCTTGCGGTTAAACACGGTCTTACCGTGGACGACATCATCGACACCGTCCATCCCTTCCCCACATTCAGCGAGGCCTTCAAACACGCCTGCCAGGCGTTCCGTTACAATGCCGACGCCATGACCTGCTGTGTTCAGTGAAAATTGCCTTCATCCGGGACCCGGCCGTGTTCCACTGTATCCCCGATCATCTTCCGCCGGACAATCCGTTACTGCCCGACGACTACATTTTTTAACCCGTACGCGGTCCATCTAAAATTATTTGCCAATTCCCAGAAGGGTGTGGAATGTGGATTATATACGAACAAAATTTGATGACACCGCAATCTGATTATCTTTGAATCACTAAATCAAGGCTCCGTTTCATAATTCGTCTGAACAAGGGAGCGGCGACTTCGCCTCCGTACTTCCCCTTTGCGGGATTCTTAATAAATACACCCGTTACCAATTCTGGTTCGGGAAGTGATCCGTATCCAATGAATGAAGCCAGAACCCGATTCTTATAGTAGCCGCCCGTTCGTGGATTCGGGACCTGAGCCGTACCCGTTTTACCGGCAAATCGATAGTCCCGGGAGTTGGCCTTCTTACCGGTTCCTTGCCGGACCACGTCCTCTAAATAACTTGTTATTTTGCCGGCAACTGATTTAGAGACGACTCGTCTGACCCGAAACGGCTTTGTTTTTCGCAAGCGACCACGTGGAAAATCCTTTGCTTGAATAACTCGAGGTTTCATGAGAAGACCGTTATTTGCCAGGACAGAAAAAGCAACGGTCATTTGAAGAGCTGTTGTCGATATTCCCTGTCCGATGGCCATGTTCGGTTGTGTCAGGGCCGACCACTCCGAAGGGTGAGGCAGAACCCCGCTGGCTTCCCCTGGAAGAGTAATACCAGTTTCCATGCCAAATCCAGACTTCCGCAGGGACGTATAATAGGTTTTCGCGGAAATATCATTCACCGCTTTCACGGCTCCTACATTGCAACTTTTAATTAGTATTTCGGGAATGGTGACCTCACCGTGGACGGCATAATCGTGGATAGTTGCCCTTGCATCGGGTAGATAGACATACCCTTTTCTATCCATGTAAGTGGTCCCGGCGGAGAATACGTTGTTTTCGAGGCCAATCGCCATGTTCATGGCTTTCAGGGTCGACCCTGGCTCAAATAAATTTAAAATAGCACGATTGCGGCGATCTTCCGGTTTGTATTTCTGATAATGGTTTGGATTAAACGTGGGCCGGTTTGCCATGGCTAAAACCTTTCCACTTTCGGGCTCTAGAACCACCACCATGGCGACTTCCGGTTGGACCTGCTTGACCGTCCTGGTTAATTCTTCCTCCACTATGTACTGGATGGTCTGGTTGATCGTAAGCTGAAGGGTTGGCATCCGCTTGGTTGTTTCTTCAAATGGCCAGTTTTTATCGTACGATTTATTTTCGGACAGTAACCCATCATGACTCTGCTCGACGCCAGCCAGTCCCTGGTTATCTATTCCGACGAACCCCAGTACGTGGGAAGCTAACGTTCCCTGCGGATATACTCGTTTGTGTTCCGGTACGAAAAATAACCCATCGATCTCAAGACGCTGAATTTTCTTAACCGCCGGTTCATTCAACTTACGCTTGAGCCAGACAAAAGAAGTTTCGCGGGTCAACCTTTGGTAGAGTTCCCGTGGAGATCGACCAAGAACGACGGCCAGTCGTTCGGATGTCTTACGGGGATGATTGATTCTACCGGGATTTGCAGCCAGCGACTTCTTGAGCACGGTCGTGGCGAGGATATTCCCTCTGGTATCTACGATTTGCCCCCGGGGCCGACCCGGATAAACGCCTTCAATCTGTCCGCTGGATAACCCCTGAATGTTCCCCTTTAAGAACAACATGATGTACGCAAATCGGCCCAGGACCACCAGAAAAAGAAGACCAATCAATCCCAGCAACACAATCGAACGTTTTGTGATGGTTTCAGACTGTAGCGACAACGAAATCCCTCCTAAGTAGACCCCTCCGAAAGGGGGTGTCCTTCCTGTATTATTCCGGTGTCTCCGAGGTGTATCGGTCCGGATTCTCGGCGAACATTTGCGCACATTCAAAGGAGCAGAAGTAGTAGGTCCGATCCCCGTAAGGGAGACGAGCGGGGGCCCGGTCGGGATTTAACTGCATCCGGCACACCGGGTCGGGGACCGGTCCGGTGTGTTCTCCTTCTGAATCGTAATTTCATACAGGTCCACGTGCCCGCTGATGTTCTTGAAGGTGGCCCGTCCCGCCGAAACGAGCTCAAGCTCGGGAATGTCCTCCCCGGCCTCCTTGACCGGTTCGGTACAGAGGATCTGTTCCGGAAGGGCCTGTGAGGCCACCCGGGCCGCCAGGTTGACAGCATTCCCGAAGTAGTCATCCTCCTGACGGATGACGTCCCCGTGGTGGCAGCCGATTCTGACGCCGGGGAACTGAGGCTCGGTTTTTACCGCTTTTGAAATATTGACGGCACCGTGAATTCCCTGCACCGCGTTGTCGGCGACGACCATGACCTCATCCCCGATTGTTTTCACGACCCGGGTTTGTTCCGGAAGCACCCCCTGAACCATTTCAATGTATCGGGAGACAAGTTCCGCCGCGTCCTTATCCCCGTGCACTTCCGTCAGCGCCGTGAACCCGGAAAGATCGGCAAAAACGATGGTTTTCTTCACGTCACAATCACCTCAGATATCTTTTTTTTGAAACGCAAAGACGCAAAGGACGCAAGAAAGATATTGTGTACTTGTTTAGCGCACATTTTTTGGTCCAATAACAATGTATGGTAAGCCCTTTGGCGGTGCTGGCGTCGGAGGCGGACGAGTTACCCAGCGGTTTACACGCAGGGCAATCTCGTCCGCCTCCGATTCACGATAAAAATACTCACATTAGTATATGGACCGTTCAGGATGCTAATTTGCATCACGGGCGGGAAGCAGGGGTGTCGCAGCGGATTTCGATGCTCGGGCCTCCGGAGGAATCCGGTCCGAGCATCGCCCTCGGAGAATGCCATGGAGGGCATTCGAGAATGACGTGAGACATTCCTGCTTCCCGCCTCACCTGGGGCACCGCCAAAGGGGTCACGCTAAACAAGTACGATATTGTTTTTGTGGGTTTTATTTTTTTCCAATCTCCGCACCTCTGCGTCTCTGCGTTTAATTTAAAAGCGGTAGATCTGTAACAGAAGCCCGCGCTTATTCTGCCGGTTTGACAAGAAGGGTCCCCTCCATGCCGGCGGAGCGGTGGGCGTCCACCGAGCAGAAATACGAAAATTCCCCGGTCCGGTTGGCCACAAACCGCAAGGAATCCGTGGTGTTTTCGTCCTTTAAACGTCGAGTCTTCTTCCGGTATCCGGACACGGCCAGATCGTGGACTCCGCCCTGGGTGTTGATCAGCCGGAGTTCAACGGTCTGCCCCTTTTCGACCGTTAGGGTTGGATTTCGTGTTCCGTCCATGACGCCGCCTTCTCCACGAAATATCAGCCGGCTCCGATCCCGGAAGGGGGGAAGGTCCTCCCGGGCCGTACTCAGGGTGAACCGGACCGTCTCGTCTGCGGACGAAACCTTATCGGGGGAAAGATCCCGGGAGAAGGACGTCTTCGAGGATGACGCTCGAGCCGGCCCCGTCCTTTTCAGTGCCGCCTCGATCTTCCGACGGAAGGCGGAAAAGGGCTGTGCCCCGGAAATCATGGTATCTCCGTTAACAAACGTCGCGGGGGTTCCCCTCACGCCCATGTTTCGTCCCCGTTTTAATTCCTGACGGACTTTCTCGCCGGTTTTCGAGTCGTTCAAACACTCCGTAAACGAGCCGTAATCCGGAATCTTCGCGAGCTTTCCAAGTTTCAACAGCACCTCTTTGGAGAGTTGTTTGGCATTCGCAAACGCCAGGTGATGAAAGGCCCAGAATTTCCCCTGGTCCGCGGCGCACTCCGAGGCCACGGCTGCCGGAATGGCGCTGGAGTGCATTTGTGCGATGGGGAAGTGGCGGATGCGATAATAGATTTTGCCCGTCCGGATGTACTGTTTCAGAATCCTCGGGAAGGTTTGAGCGTAATGCCGCCGGCAATACGGACACTGGAAATCGATGTATTCGGTCAGCGTCACCGGCGCATCGGGATTACCCAGTCCCTTATCCCTGGGATGAGTGGGAACGTCCTCGATCCATCCGGGAATCTTCGTTTTCAGCGCTCGATCGGAGCCGGCGGTCGGGTTCTCCCTCCCCGCAGGTTTCTTTGAGGTCGCTTCCGGCGTCCGGCCCGGCTTAAGGATGAGAAACGATGCCTGCAGGACCATCCCCCCGATGAACAGAAGAATCCCCGCCAGCACCATCGAGACGTAAAACCAGGGGTTATGATTCATCATCTCATGCACTTTCTACGGTTGGCACAAAAAAGTTGTAAAAAAGGGCAACCAGGGCACCGGTTACGTAACCCCAGACAGCGCACTCAATTATACCTGTGACGATCCCCATTGCATCCATGGTGAAGGTGTAGCCTGCCGCGATGGCATCGGCCCGCTTCGGCCCGTGGGCCAC
>JBDGPI010000094.1:0-2924 GCA_042219765.1 Salsurabacterium abyssinicum (SeqCode) | reverse complement strand
GAATTCGGCGTCCATCAAGTTGAGGTCGTGTAGAGCTACGGCGGCCAGGAGGTGATTCTTCTGGTCATCGGTGAGGTCCAAAATTTCACTAAAATACATCCCGAGTTTCAGCATGGAACGTACGTGGACGAGGTGATGAGATACCTGGTTTTGGAAATGTTCGGTGGGAATCCGGGAGTTATACACTTCCCGGCAGGTTTTAAACAGCGGCCGAAGAGGCTTCACGTCCGGGAAATCGCTTGCCTCTAATTCCCGGGTTATTTCGTGTTTCTGGGCAAGGTTCGTGACAAGTTGATTGATACTTTTCATTGGATCCTTGTCGGCAAGGTACTCGGGGTTACTCAACATCAGACGGATAATTTCCGTCAGAGCTTCGTGGATCGGGGCTTCTTCCTCCCCGGGAAGTTGATAACTTTGCAATATTTCTTTGCCTTCGAGGCTGTTGGAGAAGACAATTGTTTCCTTTTTTGTTTCCTCCTGTATAAAGTCGGATTCGGGATTTTCTTGCTTCCATTCCACGTAATCATCGATGTAATTCTGGACGTGATGGGTGGGTGCAAATCCACTTACAACCTGTCGTACCTGCTGAACGGCCTCCTCGGGAAACTGGATGTCACGTCGTAGCAACCCCGGAGGAATTTTCACCTCGGAACGACCATCCGGATAGACCTGGACTTCAACCCCCGGTTTAATCTCGGGGAACTGCTCGATGAACCCGGCCAGGGCGGAGGAGTATTCCGCACGTAATTCTTCTAAAACACGTTCGGGTTTGTTGCCAAAATTAATCGTCAGGGTTTGGCGGTCACGGTCGTAAAATACGCGACCCCCATGACCGTATTCCTTCAGTTCGTAGGGATGCTCACCATCGTGTTTCGGGGCAAGGGAACGGCTGGCCCCGCCCGGGCGAAGACCGCGCATGTAGACACTATCCTGTTCGGCTTCACCTTCGCCCACCTCCGTGGGGGTTTTTCCCTCGTGTTCGAGCATGGCCAGGTTTATCACGGATTCAAAAACTTCTGACGGACGGGGGTCCAGTGAAAGTAGACAGCGGTATACTTCATCCACGTCCTCCTGTCGTATACTGAGATCGTACACTTCGTTTTTATTGAACTGCGTGTTTTCTCCAATTAAGTATTGAAAATGCTCCCGGATAACTTCCGTGTTTTTCTGGAAGAACCGGGCCAGTTTTATGAACGTGGATTTCATCCGATCACGCAGTTTACCCGAGAAGGGTGGAAATTTGTTTTTCGAATCGTCCGGTATGAAGTGGGGAAGAAAAATTAGACTTGCGGCGGCTTCAAAATAGGGGATCTCGTGGTCCTCGAAGACGAGAGGAGCGCGTTGTGTGGCGTAGTACCGTTTCCAGGGAAGTGCGTAATTTTTCTTGATTGCTCGACCGAAATCGATATGGGAAATCCTGTAACGAGATTGGGACCTGGGTTCAAAAATAAACTGGTCCGGCTTCCGGTCGTACAGTCGCAGGTAAAACGCACAGACGGCCTGCTTGGCAAATTCGTCGGCAAGATCGATTAATCCATCATTGGAAATCTCGAACTGTTCAGGGTATTCATTACTGCGGAGAGTATGAATACTTCCCGTATTTATACCGTTGGGAAGGACTTCAACACCGTTGTCACCGGGTAAATACTCGAGGATCCCGTAGGTGTCGTCCACGGCGACAATGTACGGTACTCGTATCGGTCCCACGGATTGCTTTAGCTCAGTGGGCATACGCCGGTTCAGTTCGTCCAGCGTACTAGTAATAACAGCCTCCACGCCCATGGGAGTGGGTTTTAGGACCACCGTTTCCTGTTCCCGAGCCCCCTCCAAATTCAGGTCACATTGGACGACGTAGTTTCGTCCGTGGTTGAGTGAGATCATTTCCATGTTGGCAATATGAATCTCGTCCGGGTAAAACACCCCCGGGAAAAACAGGTTGGGCCGGTTGGCTAACTCCGACTTCAGGCGGGGGAAGTTTCTCCGAAGCTGTCGATCCATTACGGTGGGCATGATTTCCCGGTATTCCTGGAACCGTTCGGAGCCGGGGGGCAGACAGAGAAGACGTCCCTCGTCCTCCTGGAAGAAGGTGTAGGCGTTTACGGGATAATCCCAGTTTTCAAACAGCGCTTCACCGGGGTCGTTGCAAAACCGGTCGGGCGGAGCTACGAGAGGGTCGTCCGACTGGATTAGATTCCAGATCTCCTCACCAACTCGTTGTGGCTCCTCGAAGCTACTGACGTAGGATAGAAACTGTGGTTTCCCGGGACCGTCCGGGAGGTTTTTTAGTTGTTCTAATCCGGAAGCGGTTTGCTTACTCAAGCGACTCCACCGGCTCGTAATCTTTGCCGTCCGGGTTGGGTGTGCGAATGACGATGGCCCGGGCCGGTTGTTCAGCCGTATTTATAAATTGATGGGGTTGATCCCGCGGGATGGTGATCCAGTCCCCTGATTCCATGTCGTGAGAATTGTCGGACGTTCGTAAACTCCCCCGTCCCGAATAAAGGTACACGATCAGATCGTGTTTAACGTGCTTGTGGGGTTTTTCCCGCTCACGGATCTGTGCGGCCAGAATCTTGTGACTCGTCCGGTCGGATAGAACCGCCGCCACTTTATTCTTTTGGGAATCAAACCGTTCCTTTGAATAGATTTCGTTTAACGTGGAACGTTTTAATTCGACGGATTCCCCGGGATAAATAAAGGCTCCATTATTACGTGAGCGATGCAAGGTACTGCAGGAGGTCAATAGCAACAATCCAATCAACAGAAAACAAAAAAGTCTCGAGTTTGACACGCGAACGATACGTTTGAGGGATTTCATTGTTATTCACTCACAATTAAACAACAAATAGGATCCATTCTCCATAAGGGACATTGTTTGAACCAAACTACCATATTTCCAAACCGCTAAAAATGTTATTCGGCCA
>JBDGPI010000093.1:20637-22903 GCA_042219765.1 Salsurabacterium abyssinicum (SeqCode) | reverse complement strand
TATCAAGTGTTTCCGATTATCCAAAAGCATGTTAGCAAATATCGGTCAAAATATTCAAAGAAGACGTATACGCAACCACAGTACGTCATGCTGAACTTATTGAGACTTTGGTGGGACTGTGAGTACCGCGAGGTGTACAAGCGGGTTCGAAACCGAAGCGGAATCCGTTCGATGATCGGTCTGGAGAGTACGCCACATTGGACGTGCATCAACAACGCGTTCAAGAAACAAAGCACGTTGTTGTACCGTCAGTTAAACCAGCGGATTCAGGAGTTGTTGCCGACAGGAACGATTGCGGCGATGGATGCATCAGGTTTCAACGAGGACGAGTGTCCCAGTACTACACGAAACGGACCGGAATGCACTTGAAGGCCTTGAAGACGACGTTTCTGGTGGATTGTGATTACGGTTGGATACTGGATTGTCACATGACCACGACGCGGAAATACGACACGAAGATCGGGCCGGACCTTTTGCGGAGAATGCCGGATTCCATTGAGGTCCTGGTGGCCGACAAAGGCTACGCGGACTCGGATTTTCGGGAACGGATTCGAAAGCTCGGAATCACCGAGCAGATCAAATACAAAGAACATAACGAAGCGGATGAAATGGCGAATGCTTTTTTGGATGAGCGGGACTACTCCCAACGAAGTTTTGTGGAGAGTGTGATGTTCGTGATGAAGGAAAAATTCGGGGAAGCCGTGCTTAGCCACACGTGGCACGACCAGTTCAAGGAGATGGTTGGACGATCCATCGCCTACAACCTGGATCGTGCACTGCGCGAAGGAATCTCCTTCGTTTTTGCTACTATTAGAATGATCTCAAAACCCCGTCAATTCGCTTCTAATTAAGGATCGCTACGAGGCCAAATAATTAGTTGATTCATCAGCAAGTTCCTCTTGAAAGATATTCAAGACATCCATAAGTGGACCCCTTACTAAAGAGATATAAAGTCCTGAATTCTCCTATGTAACTTTATCGCATAAAGTTACATATTCACCCTTGGGATCTCTCCCCTAAGTTCTTAGAAACCACTCACTTACCACTCGATGACTCTCCATTTTGTAACACAATTTGATTATGTAACTTTTGAAAGGATGCGATGCTCCTAATTTTACAGGGCATCCAGAGGCGGATGGAAGAGATTTCATTCAGAGACTCGATATTGGAATCAAGGTTCTGTAATTATCGTTCAGGGCTGCACCTTAGAAAGCGCAACAATGATAAATGGATTCATTCAAGGTTTAAGAGACCACTTCGATCTCTGTGAAATAAACATTTTGGAGGGGTTCCAGTCAGTTACTGGAGAACTCATGGCACGAGATGGCACGAGATTAAGTTTTTGGGAATTATTAAATTTTGTTGTTAGTGTCAACGTAGGGGTTATAAAGGGGGAATAAATGGTGGGCCGGGTAGGATTTGAACCCACGACACCTGGATTCGAAGTCCAGTGCTCTATCCGAACTGAGCTACCGGCCCGTTAGGGTGAGCCTTTTTCGTTACTGGTCGGAATCCTTCAACTGTGATTCGACAACGGGTGTGGAATTGTTCGGTGACTTATCCTCGGCAGTGAAATACGTATCGGTCACGATCCAGCCGGCGGTCATCGCCACAATCAGAAACGCCCCAATAAACGTCGGAGGCGCGGGTACCGGAATACGAAACCACCGGGCCCCGGCACCGATCAGGAACGCGATGGCAAAACCAGCAGCGACACGGACTGTATTCACGGGCCAAGTTCCACCACTGTTTCAATCGACATGAATGAGTTTAAGGATATCGGTCCTGTGCCCTGAGCAAAAGGCAGTTTACGGTCGGTGGTATTTTTCAATCAATAAAGTCCAGAGCGTAATTCACGATGTCTTCCTCGAGCTTGGTGTTCGAGCCGCGATTAATTTCCTGCACGCACGTGGGACTGGTCACGTTTATTTCAGTAATTTTGTCACTGATCAGATCCAGGCCCACCAGGTGAAGTCCCCGCTTCAGCAGTTCATCTGACAGGTCCTCGCAGATCTCACGCTCCGAGGGTCTCACACCGGTTTCCCCCGCCGATCCCCCGGAGTGAAAATTACTGCGGAAATCGTTGCCCCCCGGTAACCGCGAAATGGCACCGATGGGCTCGCCGCCGAGTACAATCACCCGCCGGTCGCCGACCTCGGTGACGTCACTCATGTACTTCTGAATCATGATTGACCGCTCGCCCTGCTGTGTGAGGGATTCAAGCAAAGCTTTAAGGTTGGCATCGGTCTGATCCAGACGGTAGACT
>JBDGPI010000093.1:0-20627 GCA_042219765.1 Salsurabacterium abyssinicum (SeqCode) | reverse complement strand
ATAGCGTCTTGCCGACCGCCGAACCGCCAATTGACCCGATAAATTCGCGGGCCCTCTGCTGACTGGCTCCCACCCAGGTGGGCGGAAGGTGCTCCGGGAATTCCAGGCTGAGCATTTTTTCGTTGGACTCCCGCAGACCGGCCGGTGAATTCATCACGGGGACGGACGCATGGTCGAGGAGGTAGGTTGAATTAAGGTACTGCTGATCGAAGGGGGGATCCTCCCTCATCCAGACCAGTTCATGCTCACTTACTGGCAGAACCGACTCCTCGAGGACGGTATAATGGGACTCCTCGGGGTCATTTACTTGAACCCGAACCTTCTGTGCTTCAACCATAAGCTGTCCGCCGGTGAGAAAAAGATCGACGGATCGAGCCCACCAGACAGTTCTGCCGCGCGATTCTACCTCACGCATAATGACATAGGTCGTATCGTGATCCGGAATGATTTCAGCAATCGGATCCATCACGAACAGGTGTGACGACGTCAATGACGAACTCTCGTGGGGAGGTAATGGGGCGCTATAAGATCAAGCGATTTCCGGGGTCTGAAACCGCCGTCGAAACGATGGATTCCTGTCAAAGGAGGTAGTCATCGTCCATCGCGTAGTACTCGGTGGCAGCTTCCTGTAACTCGTTGGCCGTACTCGACGGAAATGAAAACACTTCGACTCGAAGCCCGTCCCCCTTCAGCATTTCAACGAGGTCAACGAAGTCCCCGTCACCACTGACCAGGCAGACCACGTCCACTTTCGATCCAATGGATATGGCGTCAATTGCAATTCCCATGTCCCAGTCTCCCTTGGCACTACCGTCGGGCCGGGTCCGTAACTGTTTGGTTTGAACTTCGTAGCCAAGTTCACCAAGCGTTTCGAGAAACCGTGACTGGTCTATTTCTTCTGTTTCAACCAGGTAAGCTATGGCCCGAATCAATGCGCGCTCGCGGGTGGTCTTGTGAATGAGTTTTTCAAAATTGACTTTTCCGTTGTACTGGTACTTCGCCGAGTAATAAAGGTTCTGCACATCAACAAAGGACGCCACACGTTGACTTTGAGTTATAACCATTTTATTAAGCCTCACTGAGAAAAAGTTTAGTATTTATTTGGCTCAAAACCCTACCAACAAGCTATTAATATTTCCACCGATACAAACCGATCAATCTTGATAAAATCAAACGCCGATTTCTTAAAGGTGTTTCTTCACGATGCTTAATCCTGGTCTGTTCCCCCGATTTCGTGCAAGAATAAATGACAGATATCTGGGGTTAAAGTGATCACTTTAACCCTCAAAAGCTATTTAACAGCCCACACGGACGTGTTGGAGAACCGGAACACTTAAACCTTTAGCTATCAGCGAACGGAAGAACCACTTAACGTCCCACAGTTCGAATAAAAGTGCCAGGTTTCCCAAAGGGTTTTATAAGGGTTTATTCCCCCGAAAAACCGGTAATCAATTTCTCAGGAGAATTTATCGCCTCGTGTACTACCAGGGTTCTCCTGGAAAGAGTTATTTTTGGGCACGCCTAAATAGAAGTACTCAAAGTGTACTTCAAGCCGACGATGGCATTCTGAGTACCTATTTAGAAATAACAATATGAGTATTTTTATAAATAATTTTTTGTTTATATTTATGTTAATATTTTTTATTCGTTTTTTGTTCAATGATTGACTCGTAGTAGAATCCAACTCGAATTGAAGCCGAACTTACTTCAACCTGATCAGGTTTCGACTCAAATAGTAATTTTATTCGACAAAAATTCGCGACATCTTGAGAGTATAAAATCAATACGAGAGGAGAAGCTTTGAGAAATCCACCTGGTGGTTTAATGATACAGGCCTACATTGTACGACTTAACTTTTTATCGAGAAACAAATAATAGCGGGTGGATGTCCGGCAATGATGTTACAATATATTATTTACATTTTTTAATACACCGTCAGCAACGTCCGGGAGTAAGACTCAATATTACTCAAAACTGTATAGATGTTGATTACAATTATATAGGTTAATTTTACTTTAACCTTTATTTGTAAAATACGTATATTCAGGAAATATTTATTTTTATAAGGGGGAGGATTTAACGGTTGGACGGTTAGAGGTCTTCTACGAGTTTGTTGTAGCGCTGGAGGTTTAAATCCAGTAGTTCAAGAATTTTTTGCTGGTTCTCCTCAATGGTTTCAATCCTGTTCTGAAGCTCCTTGATGGCCCTGGTTAGTTGTTTGATTGACTCTTCGTCGCTTCGTTCCACTGAAGTATCCGTCCGCTGTGTAGTAGTGGGGGTAGTACTACCACCGTCACCATTGGATTCCGACGTATCCATTGAATCCGTCCGCCGATACTCTACTTCATTTTCCAGACGCTCCTTTACATCGGCAATACTTAAGTTTTCACGCTTAATTAGGTAGCGGACGTACTTGAGATCCTCGAGGGATTCATCGTCGAATAACCGTTCATTGTTGTCCCCCCGGGGAATTGTTAGGTACTCGGAAAATTCCCGATCGTAATAACGAATTGTGGATTCGGGAAGATCTATTCTGTCACTGGCCTCACCTATCGAGAGTAAGTCCTGCGATTGTTGGGAGTCACTCATGGGGACGGTACGAGTTCGAAGTCAAGGTAAATAGTGTCATCCGCCGTCTCAGCGAGAGCAACACTACTGGTACCAGTGATCCAGCCCCCGGCTTCACCGGGATTTACCACGGGGACATCGGAGGACCAATCCTCTCTACGCTCATGTGTGTGACCGTGGATCATGAGGTCAACGCTACCGGAAACGTCATCCGGTAGATCGGAGGGTTTATGACTCATCGCCACGGTGCACTCGGTCAAATCTAGCGTAACCGGTGATTCTTTGAAATGCACTTCCGTGTCCTCGGCTTTCTTCTTGAGTGTTTCCCGATCCCCGTCATTGTTACCAAACGTTACGTAAACGGATCCTTCGAAAGAACTGAGGGCCGAGACACAGAATGGAGATATTACGTCCCCTGCGTGAAGCAGCACATCAACGTCTTCCTGATTGAAGTAGTCTATCCAATACCGTAGAGCATCAAGGTTATCGTGCGTATCGGAGATAATGCCAATAATCATGATTCTACTCCTGCCGAAGTGAAGATTAGTGTAAAATACCCGAAGAAGTATCTAATCGCCGCGAAGGCGTTCGTAGTGTCGGGGGAAGTCCTCATCCAGAATACGCTCTATTTCGTTGTCGTCAAAACCGAGGGCTTCAACCCGGCTTTCGTCCAAATAGGACAAATCTTCGTCTCCACTGAAGCCGTATCCTTTTGTTTTTGTAAGTACGCTGGCAAGATGAACGACGTCAACCGTCGAGTGTAAGCCCTTCTCCGGTTCATAATAGTGACGGGCGGCCGCAACAATTGGATCCGGCAGGTTCCATTTATCAAGAACAGCCGCCCCAATACGACAGTGTGTGGTCTCAAGCACTTCCTTTTCAGCCTCGTACATTGATAATCCTTCTTCGTTCATTACTTCAAAAATTCTGATAAATTCCCTGTGGAGATGCTGATCCAAGATTGTTCGACCGGTTGCATGCAGGTGGCCGGCACAGAAAACCTCACCTTTTTGTTCGGAATCGTAGCCGAGGTGCTCGGCGATCACCTCACAGCAAATCCCACAGGCAAGGCTGTATTCCCAGAAATTCTCCCTGGGAAACGCCGGTATTTCGGGAGCGGAGTAATTGTCCTCGACGCTGTGGGTGATGACGACGCTGCGGATGGTGTTGAAGCCCAGTAACTGGATCGCTTTTTCCAGTGTAGTCACCTGGCGCTCGTAGCCATAATAGCGGCTATTTGCAAAGCGAAGTATCTTGGCCGAAAGTGATTGATCCATCTTAATGGCTTGTTCAAGTTCACCGAAGGTTGTGTCCTCGTCACTGAGCAGACTCAGCACCCTGTCGCTGGTCTCGGGCAGGGAGGGTATTGCGTCGATCTTCTCTATTAAAAGGTCCGTCATGTCCGTTTCAGCATCTGGTGCTTGTCTATCCAATGACCAGGACACCGCCTCTACCTTACTCGTTTTGCCCGGGTTGTAGGTCAACGTCCCACTTGTCTTTTACTATATCATAGACCTGTTTGGAGTATTTTCCATTACTATAATTAGTTCGATACTTTTTGGCCCATTTGAGACCGACATCCTTTCGATCCAGTTTTACGGCAACCTCGATGGTTAAAAACACCGAGTACTCGTAGAGATCACTATCCGAATGATTATTGAGTAAGTTAAGCAGTGTCTGGAGTTGCTGGTTGTACTCTTCTAGGGCTTTGTGAGCCTGTGCTTGTTTGAAGAGCGCACCGTCGGAAAGATCCCCCTGGGGAAATTGATCCACCAGCGACTGGAAGGACGATATGGCCTTCTCGTACTGTTCCTTTTCGTAGTATATTTCACCGAGATTGTAGTAACTTTCCTGCACCTGGGACAACGAGTCGAACTCCTCGACGACCTGCTTGTAAATATCAATAGCCTCGTTTTTCTTGTCCTGCCCGCGGTAAATTTTGGCGAGTTCCATCAAGACACTGGCCTTTGTTTCATCCACTGTCCCATGGTGTCGCAAAAACTTCTTGTAGAATGAAATTGCTTTCTCCGGTTGACTTAAACGATTGTTGTAGATCCGTGCCGTCCGCAGGCGGGCCTGCTGACTCCATGGGTTGATATCCGGGTAGTCGTCGAGAATTCCGCGGTATCGATCAAGGGCTCTTGAGTAGTCCGAAAGCGATTCGTACGCCAGTCCTTCGGTGAACTGCTGACGGACTGACAGAGTTTTAGGAATAGTCGTCCCGTAGCAGGACGTGAGGAAGGGTAGAAAAAAGGCGAGACTAAGAATAATGACGGTGGATCGGGACATTAATTTAAAGCGCAATTAGTAGGGACCTTTAAGAAAGTACCCTTTTATCTTGTCGTACGTGCTTCGATCAATTCCTGGAACCCGCATCAGGTCGGTAATCTTCTTGAAGGGACGAACCTCACGCCGGTACCACTGAATCCGCTCGGCCAGGCGATCACTCAACTCCGGAATCGACTTTAAATCGGAAGAGGAGGCTTCATTCGGATTGAACTTACGGTTTTGCGGTATGGCCTCGTCTCCCTCTTCCCGGGATTTAGTTTGTGTATCCATGGACTCTTTGCGATTGGGTTCAGTACCGGCTGACGTTCCGGGAGTAGCGGTTGCTGGGGAATCCGGTTTCCTAGATTGTCCCATTCGCTCAGTCGTTTTGGTGTCGGAATTGAGTTCCCTGGCAAGACGGCGTGACAGCCGTTTATTTTCACGCCGGAGCCGTTGTATTATTTTCCGCATCGCCTTTGAATCCGCCCGAACTTCTCTCATGGTTTCACGAAAACGAAGACGCATTGACGCGGAATCCGCCCGTAATTTTTCGATAAGAGCATCTTTACTCAATTCGCTACGCTGCTGCTTTTGGTCCCTGTATTTTCCGAATTCCTCAGGCGGTATAATGCGACCGGTGGTCGACGAGTTGTTATCGGATTTTTGCTTTTGACCCGACGTGTCCTGCCGGGTTTCGCTCGGAGCCATATCCTGAGCAAACGCTGATTGAGCGGCAAAAATCAGCGCCAGCGACAGTGTAATAAGAGTGGTTAACGTAGAACGACTCATGGTGAAATCCTCCTGAAATATTAAATTCTAGTAGTAGTGTAAGTGAGGGTTAGGAAAAATAAATCATTCTTGCTGTTATCGGCTCGTCCGACAGCTTAATTGATCAGGAATCAGAAGTTCGGACCGATCCTTTTCGGAGGACAAACTCCGATAACGTTCCCGGCTCAACCGTGATTGGATTGGGTTCCGACCCTTCAGTATTTTTGATTTAGCAAGGTAAAGCTCCGGCCGGGAGGGTGCTACCTGGAGTAAATTTCTTACCAGGTTCAAAGCCTCCTTGCATTTTCCGGCGAGCAAAAAATAACCAATTTTAAAAACCCGGAGATCAACGTTGTCGGGATAGTGTCGGAGACCAACCCTTAGAGCCTTAGGGGTTTCGGCCAACCGATTATTTCGTATGTCGAACCGAACCAGATCAATTGCTGTTCCCGGTGTTAAATAACCGTGTTCGAGTCCCCATTGAAACAATTGACGTCGTGCGGATAGTGCCGGCACGGGGGGTTCAAAAAGTGACTTTAGAAGCCGGGTGTCACCGGTCTGTTTCAGGTGGGACCGGGCCCAATTCTGGCCCACCGAATTACCCTCCTCGTTAAGTAATAAGCGAAAGTAAAGTGAAAAACTCGAACGGTGATGGGGAAATTGTTCAACCGCACGCCTGGATTTCCTCAGGGCTCCAGCAGTATCCCCTACTTTAAGACGATCGAGCGCGGCAAGGTATTTGATAGGATCCGTCTCCGGCACAGTTTCAAGTGTTCTTGTCCTCCCGGGTCCGTAAACGGATCCGGAAACCGTCCCTGTGCTACCGATGACGCCTATGACTATCAGACTGAGAACCGTGAAAGTTTTTAGTTCTCTCATGATGACAGTATTTCCCGAGCTATACGTTCTGCGGGTGGTGTTTTATTGTCCCAGGGAACGGAATAAGCCTCCTCAACCTGACGGAGCGACTCCGTCCTCCGCAGTAGTTCCTCCCCCGATGGGTCATTGTTCGTATCAACCACGTCGACGGGGCCGCGGGCACTGACCCAGTTTGCGTTGGCACGCTGATGATTATCCGTCGAAGACCCGAAGGGGAAAACAAGCGCAGGCGTCCGGTATGAAATTAATTCGGACAGTGTTCCGGCTCCGGCACGAGACCAGACGCAGTCGGCACGCGATAGCACATCCTGAAGGTTGTGGTCGTATTCAACCTGGCGAAATGAGTCAGTACCGGCCCAGGGTTCACCCGATAGATCACGACCGAATTTTCCCGTAACATAATATATTGACCAGCCCTCTTCGATTAACTGTTTGCCACTTGTTTGAAGGTGTTCCGAAACTTCACGGGATCCCTGTGATCCACCGACAACGACAAGCAGTGGACTATTCTCGAACCACTCCTCGTTCGGACTCCCCGGCTCCCGTACGGGATTACCGGCCAGGACACGAGTCGGGTCGTCGTAACCCTCACGGGGCGGAAACCCGTGAAAGGTTTTGGTCGAAAGGTTCTGAAACAACCGATGCGTCCGCCCCATGACCCGATTCTGTTCCTGAAAGTACACCGTAACGTCTTTTTCCCAGGCCGCCAGAAGCCCAGGAACGGCAGGATAACCACCGAAACTAATCAATACATCGTGGTCCGCGATTTCAGTTCTGAGGTGTAAGTACTCGGAAGCCATCGACAAAAGCGCCTGAAGTTTTCCCAGCGTTGACCGGCCACTCCAGGGTTTCACGTCAAGCTCCTCGACGGAAAGATCCGTGTCGGGAAGTAGGTTCAACGCCTCGGAATCCACTGTGTAAAGGACTGTATCGGCTCCCTGGTTACGTAATTCTCGGCCAACGAGATAGGCAGGAATTATGTGTCCACCGGTCGGCCCACAGATCAAACCAACCGAAACCATTTCTAAAGACCGCTCTGGATCTTGGATTTAGCCCTTCTCCCCCAGGATGACTCCGGCGCTGTCTGCAGGGCGCTCATGTACTCAAAGAAGGACTCGTCCTTGTTGCCACGAGTTTTCAATAATTCTCCCTGCAGGAAGTGATACTGCGCCCGGTGCTTATCCTCCATGTTGGAGTAATAATCACTGTTAACGGTTCCGAGCAGTGAAGACGCCTCGCTTGTTCGTCCCCGGTCAAGTAACAACTCGGACTTCAATAAGAGATAATTCCCCGGGGTCGAGGAACTCAGGGCAATGGCTTTATTCAAATAACGTAGTGATTCACCCGGGGGTTTAGCCAGTTTCCTGGCAAGTACGGCAGCTTTGTAGTAATCCCTGGATCGAGCGGACTGACTGTTCAACAGTTTCTTCAGTGTCCTAAACGCATCGGACAGTTGGTTGGCGCTTTGCTGTCGCTTGAACTGACGTCTTAAGTCCTTGAGACTTGTCCCGGTTGATTCTCCGGAACGTATTGCTCCAGAGGTATCATTATTCCGTGAAGTAGCCGATAGTTGGCCTTGCAGGCGTCTTTTCAGCAACTGATTGCGGGAGGATAGGTCTTTCTGGCGCCTGCGTAATTCCTCTAACTGATGACGAAGCGACTGAAGTCGGCTCAGTGCGGTATCGTTCTCCATTTTGGTTGTAGACGCAGTCGTTGAAGGGGGATTATCCGATTTAGAAGGTACCTCTTTACTTTGAGAAACAGTATCCGAAGCCGTTTGAGACGTATCCTCACTATTATCAATGGTTTCGGCCGGTGTATCCGCTCCCGGACGGATTCGATTTTGTTTCGGAGTGGACGTATCGTTTTTGCTACTTGCCGGTGAGGCAGGTTCCATGCCGGTATCAGTATTGACGTCCGCTGAGCCTTCAGTGGTTGGTTCGGGAGGCAGCGTCTCCGGCTTACCGGACTCTCCTTTCGGAGACTTAAGCTTTGGGGGGGTTCGCCTGGCGTCGGAGGTCGATGTGGTATCTTCACTGACACTTGGCGGTTGGGGAACGGACGCCTCCTCAAGTAACTTCAATTGCTGCTTTGCCGCGCTCCTGATCGGATGATCCGTGTAAACATCAAGGAACGTCTGAAGTAAGTTGCGGGCGTGCACGATTTCGTCCTGGAGTATCGATATTTCCACGAGACTGAAGAGGGCATCACCACGAACAGCCTTATCGGGATGCTCGTATTGAACGTCCTCGAATATCTTTCGAGCCTTGTTGAGTTTTCCCATTTCGTAGAAGGATTTTGCCATGCCAAATCTGGCGTCCCAGTACAGTTTGTGGTCTGGATGATTTTCCACGATTGACCGGTAATGTTTTAACGACCGTTGAAATTCTCCGTTCCAGAACGCCTGGCTGGCCGCGTGAAATACCTCCGATGGTTTTTTTTCGGCCAACGCTGGTGACAGCGTAATCGACGAAATCATCATTAACATGCCAAGCAGGAGGTAAAATAACCGTTTTGTTTTCAAGAAAAACACACACCTGATGAGGGGTAAGTTTTGTTACATTCTAACCCACTGTTCCTTTAACGTAATATCACGTCTGCTCTTCGTGAAGGGAGGGGATCAGTCAACCAGTATTACGGCGACGAAGACCCACGGCTTTCGGTATAATTCTCCCGGAATGACTCGGCCTGCTGCCGAACCCAGTTCCTGGCGGCTTCATCGAGTGTCAGAGACTCTCCCCGCTCTTTTTCCAGTCGTTGCTTGTACTGCTCGATCCGTTCGATTTGTCGCCCCATGAAGTCGTCAAACGTTATTTCACTCATGATTTTCACCCTATTTTGTTTATCGACGAAAGACCTGTAAGTATCAGTTTTTCTCCGACCGCAGTAGCAAATAAAATCCTCACCGAAAGTATCGATTTATGGGGAAGACCTATGAGGGATCAGGAGGCCCATCGTTTGCCTGCATCGGCCAATTAACTACGGAATGACAGTCGGCCGTTCGTCCGACACGTGATGATTAGCCGGTTAAAGGCCTTCAAAGAACGGTTAAAATTAAAAAAA
This sequence comes from Salsurabacterium abyssinicum (SeqCode), assembly GCA_042219765.1. Classification (GTDB taxonomy): domain Bacteria; phylum T1Sed10-126; class T1Sed10-126; order T1Sed10-126; family CAZEBV01; genus JBDGPI01. The sequence continues at coordinate 11,081 of JBDGPI010000093.1, read as the reverse complement.
AGAGGATTCAGAATGACAACCAGAGGTAGACTATTTCATAGCCAGCAAGCATAGCGATCAAAAATAAAATTACGGACCAGGCTAAGAATTTCAGAACGTCCTTCGGAATCGCTTCCGGCCCCTCATCGAAATTATCATTGGTCCCCGGCGAATCCGTTGGGGAGGAATTTCTCTGCTCGTTTTCTTCCTTATTCAAGGCCTCCTCGATCAGAGACATTGTTAACCTCCCTGCTAATGGCAGCCATGATCCGACCGATTTCCCCCGGTTCAATCGTAACATCACGGTTGTTAGCTTTAAGTAAAGCAAGGTACGTGGCGGGCCCGCCGACACCGTCAACCGGTAGGCCTGTCCGACGCTGAAAATCTTCAAGACTTTTTTCGGTCAGTGGGCCGAAGCGACCATTCGTTGGGATACTGTACTGACCCGCACCGTTCAATAATTTCTGTAATTCAGTAACCTCCGAACTAATTAATCCGTATTCCATCAGCTTCGTCATGTCGAAGGACGCGTCTCCGAGCACAAATCCAAACCCCTTCCAGTTCGAGGGAAGACGCTCAAGTGATTTATTCATTGGATCCCACAGAGTGTTCCTTTCCGGTAGTACCAGTACGTAACGCTCCGGACCATTCTGCTGGACCCGCAGAAAGACCGGTAGGTCAAACCGCAATAACTCCTCGGCGGAACCGGTGATCGGCAGTGCCTGTGCTGACAGCCCTTCGCCCAGGAGATCCTCACCAGACGCCGTCAGATCGAATTGAAAGGCAGTGTCATCGTTTATTTTCACTGCTATACCATTCTTTGCCGAATAATAACTCAAGTAACGAGCCAGGCATGCAACCAGCGATGCATTCAGAGTGTTCCCCCGTCTGAGCCGATCTGGATCCGGTTGGTTTACTCGAAATGCATTCAGTGTCTTAAATTTCTGCTCCGCCCCGGAGGCACCCGAGGAGGTGTCCGTAACCTGGGCGGTGGGAAGTAATTCCTCCCCGGGATCCTGGTTCGCCACGACGGTTTCAGGTGACTCAGCCTGAGTCCCACTCGTGGAAAGAGAATCGAGTTCCGTTGAATCGGGCTTCGTTGAAGTATCCTCCGGTTTAAGGGTCCCTTCGGAGGTCACGGTGGGAGTACCTTCACGATTACCGGATTTGCTGTCCTTCCCCATCGCCTGTAATTGAGGTTCCGTTGCGGTGTCAGCGCTGACAGTCCCAGGGTTACTCGTGTCCGTTTTCACGGAGTCAACCGGGGGGTTGTCAGTTTCAGAAACGTGTATTGTTGGTTCAATGGAAGCCGTTGAAAACATTGAAAGCCCAACAAGGCCGACGCCGATCGTCAGAACGGCAACGGCAAATCCCGTAACGGCAGGAGATTTTAGCAGGCCCGGCCACTGGACGGAGTCGACCGTCTCCTCATCGGACTCGTCTTCGTTCTCTTCGTCGGAGGAATTATCAATTAAGAGCCGGTTGAAGCCGGAGCCGCCGTCAACGCCCGACGCAGGCAGGTCGGCGACGAGATCGTCGATCGCACTTTCAAAGTGCTTATGCTCCAATCGGTGGCTTTCGTCAACGTAGGCTGACAGCAGGATCCGATCGGCAAGTAGATTAATCCCCCTCGGATTCCCGTTGGTCTGTTCGAAAACGTGAGTATAAATTTCGGGATCGATTTCAATCTCGGTGCTTTCACTGCTTGCGTAATCGATCCGATGCTTGAAATACTCCCTGGTTTCTTCCTCCGTTAAGTTGGAAAGTTCACAGCGAACGGCAATACGTTGCCCGAGCTGGCGGAGTTCCGTCTGTTCCAGCATCTGTTCGAGTTCCGGCTGCCCGGAAAGAACTATCTGAATGAGCTTTGCTTTTTCAGTTTCCTGGTTCGAAAGAAGGCGAAGCTGTTCGAGAGCTTCCGTGCTCAAGTTCTGCGCTTCGTCCACTATCAAACAGACGTTACGCCCGGCCTCATACTCCGACTGGAGAAAGTCAGTTAAGGAATCGAGGACGTCCTTTCGCGAAGGATTACTCGGTAGTGAAACCTCCAGGTCCTCGGCAATTGTGGTTAGAAGCTCCGTCGGCCCCATTTTGCTATTAAGGACCATCGCCGTTCGAGTATCGTCATCGAGCTCACGCATTAAGGTCCGACAGAGGGTGGTTTTGCCGGATCCTACCGAACCGGTGACCAGTACAAACCCCCGTCGTTCCCGGACCCCGTACAGCATCTGCTCGAGAGCTTCACTGTGTTGATCGGAGTAATAAATAAAATCTGGGTCAGGGGTTACGTTAAAGGGCTTACGGTTGAAATCAAAAAAGTCGTCGTACATGAACGTTCATTCCCCCAGCCGTCGTATTTGTAAAACTCGGTGGGTAAATTGTGTCAGGATAGCTCCCGGTGATCCAGTGACGGCAGTTCACGTCGTATCCTTCGCTGATAGGACGTATCCAGGGTCCCCGAAATCCAGCCTTCGGTATCCGAACACCTGGCGATCACCTGACCCCAGGGATCGACGATCATGGATTGCCCCAGACTGGCAACGTCAGTTTCCCGATTTTTGCCGATCTGGTTCGGTGCAACAATATAACACTGATTTTCTATGGCACGGGCCCGGAGAAGCGGCTCCCAGTGAGCCCGACCTGTTTCACGGGTAAAATTGGACGGAACGAAGATAACCCGTACCCCCCGATCGGAAAGTTCACGGTATAACTCGGGAAAGCGAAGGTCGTAACAGATCGTCAGCCCGACCTTGACTCCATCGACCGACGAGTCGACGATGGAGTCTCCACCGGAAAGAACGTCCGATTCCTGTACCGTTAACTCATCCCCGATATCCACGTCAAAGAGGTGAATTTTATTGTACTGAGCCGTAATTTCACCGGACTGATCGATTAATAGTGACCGGTTGTAGCAATACCCCTCTCGGTCGGGGTCCTGTATCGGAACGCTACCGGCAAGTACATTAACGGAGTGTTCCCGGGCCAGCCGTGTCAGCTCCACGATCGGGTCGGAATTCAGGGTCAGTGCGTTTTGTCGAATGGTTTCCTGAGAACCACGGACAATGAAGAACTCCGGCAGGGCGGCAAGGCTACAACCGGACTCCGCAGCCTCTTGAATTAACTCCTTAGCAGTCGACAGGTTTTCCTGCACCGAGGCCCCGGCGTCGACCTGAATGGCCGCCCAGCGCCGGTTTGATTGGCTTTCAGAGGAGTTGATGGGACTCACCCGGATCCAGAGTGACGACGTCCGCTGCGCCACCGACCTCGTTCTCGAAGTCGGAGGGATCCTGTTCCACGTACTCGAACGTGTTGTAGTGCATCGGTATCACCTGATCCAGCTGCAGGAATTCAACCGCTCGAGCGGCACTTTCGGGTCCCATGGTGAACCGATCACCAATCGGTAGTAGGCCAAGGTCGGGGTCAAGGAATTCGGAAATCAGCTTCATATCGGAAAAAAGTCCAGTGTCCCCCGAGTGATAGATACTGTTACCATTCCAGTCCAGGACAAAACCGGCCTGATGCCCCATGCCGGGACCGGAGGAATGCTGGGCTTCTGTCATGTGTACGGTCAACCCCTGATTGGTAATGCTTCCACCTATGTTCATTGGATCGACATTGGAGTGACCTCGGTCCTGAGCATCTTCGGTAATTTCAAAATTCGAAATGAGTGTAGCACCGGTTTTCTTTGCAAGGTCCACGGCGTCGGCGTAGTGATCGGTATGACCGTGAGTGACAAGTACCCAGTTGGCCTCTTCGACGTCCTCAAGCGATATTGGACAGGCCGGATTGTCGTTTAAAAAAGGATCAATAAAAAGCGTTTCCGAACCATCCGTAATACGAAAACAGGCGTGTCCCAACCAGGTTATTTCCATATCTTACTACCCCCATAAAAGAATGATAATGAGAAATTTGAAGTTCGTTTGCCTGAAGCAAACGATAAGACGGTCCTACTCGGGTTTTAAATTTTTTTCGATCACAGGGAATACAGTTTAGAGCTGCACGATTAACTCTTCAACTGACTCCACGAAATCACTTCGATCAGGCGTGACTGGATTTGGTTGCGTGTAGAGTCTCGAGCCATTATTTCAGTCCATGAAACCGGCGTCTTCCCAGACGTATTCTGGCTCCATGCAAAGGTTGGGATCACCATCGAAATCCCGGACCACTGAACCAAGTCGTTCGTAGACCCGAGTGCGAAGGTCACGAGCGTACCGGAGCTTACCATCGGGTCCCTCCACGAACTCATCCCGGAGGAAGTCGCGGTTGGAAAACCGTTCCTCCATCGTGCGGTCAAAACCTTTGGGAAACCTGAAGACCCCCAGCAGAAGAAACGTCAGATCGGAGAGGTCCAGATACCGATCCATTTCCTCAATAAGGTTTGAGTAACGGTTAAACCAGTCGTCAGTCAACAATATAGGATCAATTCGTGCGGATACCCGGAAACCACTGTCTAACATATGTTTCATGGCGTTCAAGCGCTTCTCGAAGGGAGCCGTTAACATCTCGTTCCTTTGATCAAACCCCTTCGGTGACAGGGTCCACGTAAAAACTCCGTTGGAATGAGGGTCCAACCGGGACGCCAGTCCATGAACGTGGTGACTCTTGGATCGTATTTCTACTTTGGCCTGGCTGTCACGAAACACCTCCCAGACCCGCGGGATTGTTCGAACCAGGGGTTCGAGGAACAGGCCATCGCTCAATTCGCCGAGACTGAAAAAGTGAGGCGGTTCCTCGGGAGGATCTTCAAGAAACCCCCTGATGTGTTTCGGTATCTTTTCCTGATTGACGAACACCTGTATCAGGGGCCGATCCAGATAATCCTGAAGGTAGCAATAACTGCAATCCAGGGGGCACCCCTCAACGGGGGTCAGACACCACTCGTCCCGACCGACAATTTCTTCGGGGGACTCCCAGGGTTTGATGAAGGATCCCTTGTTCACTCTTAGAAAGAGAGTTTCCTTCTCCGTACGATACCGCTGATTGATGCTTTTGTCGTCCAGCTCGGGTAAGGTTTCCACCAGGGTCAGACCGGCGTCGGTCGCTCGGTCAAGGATCTGTTGTGTGTCCGAGCGTCCGGCCGCTTCCTCCGAAACTACCACACGGTCGAGGACCCGGGAAAGATCCAGTTCGTCTAGAGGTGTTGAAGGAGTTTCTTGCACCGTTTTAGCTCCTCGGAAAGTTTAATGATGTCTTCGTCTCGACGGCAGCGAATCTTGAAGTCCAGATAATCGCCCTCGAAGTTCTTTGGAGGAGTCACACTTATTCTACCGTCGGGTTCGAGTACTTTAAGGTCCTCCTCAAACCGTCTGCGCCGTTTCATAGTACGAGGATAGGCTAGGTCCCGCGTGAGCTTCAGTAACGTACTACCGACCTCACGGGGATGTTTATCGGCTTTATCGAGGTTTTTAACCCTTTTTATCCACGTTTTTCTTTTTTCGTCCGAAAGCCTACGAGTTGCTTCACCAAGCTTGCGCATCTCCTGTACCGAAAGCTTAAACCATTTTTTACTTATACCCTCTACTACAACCTCATAAAAGGAGTCGGGCAGCTCCATCAGGTATCGCACCAACCGAAGACTGAATTGCCCCCCATGAAGTTTATCCTGAAGTTGCTTCGGGAGTTGATCGATTTTTTGCAGGGCTTCAAACAGAGGGCCCGAAGCGGGCAGGTCCACAAGCTCGGCCAATCGTTTCCGGTTGGCTTCAACCGTTTCCTTCGGTAAGTATGAAATAATTAACCCCTTCTCCAGGGGTGTGAGTTCACGGTAACGCCTCCATAACACCAGCACGGTTTCCCAGTCCGGTCGGTCGCACTGTTCAACCAAAAGTAATGGAGGATCCTGCGTACCGTTCGGTGGGGAATCGCTCCAGAGATAAATCCAATCGCCGTCGGACTGGGCCACCCACGTCGGTTCGATGAATTCAGAATCGGCATCCGAGCGTCGACAGTTCCGTATAAGATCGTGCAACTGACCGTCTTCGGGAACCGAGTCCAGACACCGGGCCTGCATGCAAAACTCCTCCAGACACTGACTGTGTCGAAAGTGAATACCAATAAAAAAAACGGTTGATTGTAATTTAATCAGACTCAAATGGTGTTTTAATTCCCTTGTGTTTCTATTTCAGCGTCCAGTCAGTCCTCAGGTGCAATTGTTCAATCCGGATAGTAGTCCTACTTTAAGGCACATACGACTGACACTATTTATAATGCCTTATCGATGATGTCTCGAACAACTCTCCGTTAACTCAATCAGGAGCTGCCGACAGCCGCACATGAAAATCCGATTACCGATCCAACTCATTGTCATACACAGCCAATAGTCTCAATACTTCACTTTATTTTCGTTAGAATAACTTTGTTATTTGTTAGAAGTTCACCTATCATTTTGTTCTTACAAATAAATCCTTCCTTGGAGGAAATAATCAATGCCAGAAATACTGCAAATTCAATCGGACGATACGAATATTGAGCACGAAGGAAAAAAAACCCCGATCAAAGGTTACGATTGGGACGAGATAGACGATATTGACGTGGACAATCCCTTTGAAGTCAAAACCTTACAGGAAGCTCGCCGTGCGCATACCCTCCTACACTGGGCCTGGGACGATCGTGCGCTACCGGGTTGGCACTACGACGAAATTATCGCCGAACACGCACGAGCCGTAGACGTTATCATCGATAAGGGTGAACGACACGCACTCCGCAGCAGTCTGGATACAACCCTTCCGGACGGACTGAAGGAACGGTCGATTGATCCCAAGAAAGAGTTAACCTTCGTGCGCTCGATTTCCGACGATCACGCCGAAAGCCTGAAAGAAGCCGGCGTTGATACCGTTCGAAAGCTAACAAACGCCGACGCCGAAGAACTCTCCGAGGAATCCGGAATTTCCCTTGAGACGATAAAGTACTTCAAGGAACGGGCTGAGTCGTTCTAAAGAGCGGAATTTGAAACTATTTTGCGGCGGGGGGGCGTTACTTTAACGGCCTTGGAACAAAGTCCGGGTCATTCAACGCTCGGTCCAGGTCCAGGACATCGTCAAAATCACTGATTGAATCCTCGGGTTCCTTGGTCATTTTCCCTGACTCTATCAATTTATAGACGATTTCACCGAAGTCCCGGGTCTGGTAAACCCCCCATTCGTTTAGCACACAATCGGCAAGCTCACCGAACTCCTCCCTGGCAAAGGCCACGAGGAATTCCGTGAACTCCTCTCCAGTCAGGTGTCGTTTCTCCCCCATCTGGCTGAACGCCCAGTTGAGTCCATTAAGAACGAAGAGGTAGGCTTCCCGCTCGTAGCGGGGATTTTCAATAGCAATCTCCGTCAATTCATCCCAGAGTTCCTTTTGGGATGGCATCTCAATCAGTCCTCGATATTATCGGCTTACACTCTGTGTTGCATGGTCTTCCAGAGATTGTACAACAGCAATCCAGTCCCTGCAAAAAAACTAAATGAAACCAGGCTGAAGTAAATATCAAAAAATAATCCGGAAAGAATCATTTGAACGAGAAACGTTAACCCGTATCCAGCCGTTCCGGCAAGCAGAAACCAGTAGCTCCAGAGTGCCATCCTCAGGTTGTAGACATGAGGATTACCCCCAAGGCTACTGGGCAAAAACTTTATGCCTATCCCCCCCAAAAATAACACGACGGCCCCTGCCAGTATTCCAGTGTAAGTTACTACGTCAGGAGTTAGGGCCTGGCTTAGCTCAGCTCCCAACATCAAAAGGGGAAGAAGACTCAACAGGACGAACCCGGAGATGATGTACCATCGGGTCAGCGCATTCAACTGAGCCAGGGGTTCACCGTGCATTTTGGAAGCGGCGGCCATTTCACCGGCGCCACGATCCGATAAATTCGTTGGAGAACCCATTTCAGTCCTCGCTGTTCTCCTCAATTCGCTCCATTATTTCTTCACAGGGTACGGCTTCCTCCCGGACCGTGGACGCCATTTCCCGGAATATTTCCGATGCCCGGGAGTCGGGGTTGGAAAATACGATTGGCTCCCCTCGGTCTCCCCCTTCTCGGATTTCCGGTTCAAGAGGAATTCCTCCCAGGAACGGCACATTCAGGCGGAGGGCCTCTTTACGACCGCCTCCGGATCCAAATATATGGCTTTCGTGACCGCATTCCGGACAGATGTGAACACTCATGTTCTCCACAATTCCGAGCACATCGGAATCCAGTTTGCGAAACATTTCCACACTCTTCTGTGCGTCTATAAGTGCTACGTCCTGAGGTGTGGTAACAATAATGGACCCGGACAGTGGAACTTTCTGCATCAAGGTGAGCTGAGCGTCACCGGTGCCGGGTGGAAGATCAAGGACCAGAAAATCCAGATCACCCCAGGCAACGTCCCGCAGGAACTGGGTTACGGCTTTCATGACCATCGGGCCTCTCCAGACGACCGGTTCCGTCTCATTCATAATGAATCCGATGGACATTGCCTTTATACTTCGGTCCTCGGGAGGACGTATCTCTTCGTTGCCCGTAATGGTCGGACGTTCGTTAATTCCAAGCATGGTAGGTGCACTGGGACCATAGATGTCCATGTCCCCCAGTCCGACGTTAAGTCCCTGATCGGCAAGGGCCGCCGCCAGATTGACGGCCACCGTTGACTTGCCGACTCCACCTTTTCCACTGGCAACGGCAACGATGTTATCCACACCTTCTATGAGCTGCTGATCCATCGGTCCCGAATCGGGAACGGTTGTGGCACCGGGGGCGGCCGCGGCGACCTTCTGCCCACCGCTATCGGAGGCTGACGGATCCGGGGAGCTATCCTGACGCGCCCCGTTTGTCCCCCCCGTGGTGGATCCATCGGCCTGATCCTCGGACTCCGTGTCAGGGACCTCAACCGAGACCGATTCAACCCCACCGAGTTCACCAATTCGGTCCTTCATTTCATCGACCATCTGACTGATAACGTCGTCCCGATCCGTTGAGGGATCAAACGTTATATTTACCTCTCCATTCTCCACGGAGGTTTCTTTGATAAATCCGAAGGAAAGGACATCCCGATTCAGGCCGGGGTAGTTAATTGACTGCAATTCCTCCTTAACATCATCCACTGTTACGTTATTACTCATGAGAAATCCCCTGCTGGTAAGAAATTTAACCGTAGAATTGCTTCAACACACGATGCAAATCATATCATAGCCAAGGGCAAATTCTAGTGGAGGCGGTAGAACTTATTCGGAGGTCCGGCCACTCCAGTGTAATTTCTCCCGCAGGATGTTGTAGAAATCACGATCCTCGGGATCAATCAGCGTTACCGTCCTCTCGGCCTTCTCAATGACAATCTCGTCCCCCAGCCCAAGATCCGTGATTCGGTCCTGACCATCGGCAGTCGCCTGGCATCGATCCTCGCTTTTTATTTCCAGGCGAATGGAACTATCCGGAGGCAGAATCAACGGACGGTTCGTGAGCGTGTGCGGGCATATAGGGTTCAGGATAATGGATTCCAGGTCAGCATTTACGATCGGACCATTGGCGGAAAGATTGTAGGCGGTCGACCCCGTGGGTGTACTCACGATCATTCCATCACAGTCATAGGTTGTAACGAACGAATCATCCACGTACGCCTCAACCTGAACAACCCTGCCCAGGCGGTAGCGACTCAGGACCACGTCATTTAACGCCAGCAGCGGTGAATGATCCTTGCCGTTCTGTGAGGCACGAACCATCATCCGCTCCTGAACCTCAAAATTACCGCCGAAAATTCGTTTGAAAGAATTCTTAATTTCGTCGAGAGTTGTTTCCGTAAGAAATCCGAGCCCACCGGTATTAACGCCTATGATTGGGGTCTCGTACTTAACCATTTCGTGAGAGGCATCCAGCAACGTTCCATCTCCCCCAAAAACCGCAACGACGTCACACTCCCGACCCAGTGTCTCCCGTGAGGCCGGAACGGCCGGATCCATTTCGTCCAATTCCCTGCTGGGTTCGTAGTAAACTCCGGATGCCTGCCCGTCCAACCATTCAATCAGGGACCGTATTTCCTCAAAAACTTCAGTTTTCGTTGGATTTATTATCAACCCTATGTTCATTGTGCCATCATCGTCTCCATACCTGAATTAGTTGTGGATAAATTGTGCAAAAGCCATTAAAGAGTGGTCGATCAAACCGTTCAAAACGTTGATAAATGTTAATAACCTGTGGATAAAGTCCGCTGACAACTAAAAATGTCTTTTCTTTAAAATAAAATTCCGGAGTCTTACACGTCGAGTTATTTTTCGTTCGATAACCCTGTCGTTGGGCGTCCAATACCATGTCTGCTGGTGCCCCGGGGTCCTGGGGGCGTTAATCCCCCGGTTCCATCCGAGATCATTTTTTTCTATTAATTTTTAAAATAAATGACTTATTATTTGTTTTTTGTAGTTGCATATCTTTATTTTTAGTTTAATTATTAGCAAATTTGAGAGTCATGTCGTCGGAACCGTCCTCGTTACGGTAATAGTGACAGATGTTCCGAAGAAAGCAATTCTCACAGTCCGGATTACGGGCCGTGCAGACCGTTCGACCGAATGTTAGTAAATTGTGATGAAAACTGTGCCCCTTCCCTTCCGGTAATAATTCCTGGAGATCTCGGAAGGTTTTCTTTCGACTCGACGTTTCTTCCACCAGCCTCAGCCGCTGGCAGATGCGGTGAACGTGCGTATCGACGGGACAAACGTCCATCCGATCGGCTTCCATCAGGGTAACCGCAGCCGTCTTAATGCCGATGCCCTTAATTTCCGCGAGCTTGCGTGCGGCCTCGTAGGCATCATTGTCGTTTATCACCGACGCCAGATCGTAGTTCCCATCGCGTTCGTCGAGCCAGTCCAGCACCCGCTGAATCGTGGCTGCTTTCGATTGTTGTAGCCCACAGACACTGATACAGTCCTCCAGGACCTCCGACGGGGCCTTCTGAACCGCCGCCCAGTCGGGTGTGGGTAATGTGTCGGCGACCTGCGACATCCTCAATTTTACGGAGTCTATACTTCCGTCTTCATTTCTCGGAAGACCGGGCCCGTCGTCGGTGTCGGGATCGGGCGAGGAGAATTGCTCAAGGATATTCTCGTAGGCCTGCAGGGCGTTTGGGTCGGTCGTGTTCTGACTGAGG